>CAXTFP010000008.1:0-15703 GCA_964243135.1 uncultured Lichenihabitans sp. | reverse complement strand
CCGTGGCCAGGGCGTCGCGCACCTGGGCGGCTTCGGCGGAGGGCGCACCGTCGAGCGACAGGCGCAGGTCAGCGTGGGCCGGCAGGCAGATCCGGTGGCAGGCCGCGTAGTCGAGCCCCAGCGCGAGTTCGACGGGCTTCCCCGGATCCAGCGGCTCGACCAGGATCGGGAACGTCACGCCGCCCGCGTAGCCGAAGGCGACGGCGCCGCCCTCGTCGAGGCTGCGCGGCGCCGGGTAGCGCACGGTCGCGGCCTTGAGGTTCGTCGATCCCGCGAACGCGAAGGTGGGCGGCACGCCGGCGTCGCCCGGATCGCGCCAGTAGGTGATGAACTCCGGCGCGAGCCGGATCTCCAGGCCAGCCAGCAGGGCCGCACCGCCGGGCGCCGGGCCGCCATCGATCAGCCGCGCCGCCGACTGCGCGCTCCGCACCCAGGGGGAGGGCCCGGCGGCGCGGGCCGGCGGCGCCATAGCTACACCAGCGAGGAAGGCTACGCCGGCGAGCAGGGCCGCCGAACCGCGCAACGCGCGGGCGGCGGCGCGGCCGAGCCCCCGGCGAGAGGAGGGGGGCGGGGCGCGGCGCGCCGGAGGGGAGCCGTGGTGTTTCGTCATGCCGCGTCAGGTAGGCCGCGGACGCGCCGATGACCACCGTCCCGCCCGCGATGGAGGGGACCGACCGACTTGCGGGCGCCGCTCCGCCGGGCATAGGATCGCTCATGACGCCTGCGACCCCGTTCGGATCCGACCCTACCACCTTCCTCGACGGGCAGCTCCTCGTCGCCATGCCGGGGATGGGCGACAACCGCTTCAACCGCGCCGTGATCTACCTCTGCGCCCACTCGGCGGAGGGCGCCATGGGCATCATCATCAACCATCCGGCCAAGAAGCTCAGCTTCCCGGAGCTGCTGGTGCAGCTCGACGTCATCGCGTCCGACGACGCGATCCGCCTGCCGCCGGGCGCCGGCATCGTGCCCGTGGTGAAGGGCGGCCCGGTCGATCCCGGCCGCGGCTTCGTGCTGCATTCGGCCGACTATTACGTCGACAGCTCCACCATGCCGATCGACGACGAGGTGTCGCTCACCGCCACGGTGGACGTGCTGCGCGCCATCGCCAAGGGCACGGGCCCCAACCGGGCCGTGCTGGCGCTGGGCTACGCCGGCTGGGCGGCGGGCCAGCTCGAGCGGGAAATCCTGCACATGGGCTGGCTCCATTGCCCGGCCGACGAGGCGCTGATCTTCGACACGGTGCTGGACACCAAATACGACCGCGCCCTGCGCAAGATCGGCATCGCGCCCGGCAGCCTGTCGGCCCAGGCCGGGCACGCCTGACCGGACGGCGCGGCCGGGAACACGCGACGGTTCGGGCGGTTGGTCGCGTTATTCCGCAGGAGCCGCGCCATGACGACCGACCCGCTCAAGAAATATCCGCGCCCGCCCTTCGACACCCCGGCCCAGGGCTTCCCCGGCAAGACCGGCGAGATGTCGCCCGAGCCCGACCACGGCGAGGGCAGCTACGCGGGATCCGGAAAGCTGGAAGGCCGGGCCGCGCTGATCACGGGCGGCGACAGCGGCATCGGCCGCGCGGTCGCCATCGCCTACGCGCGCGAGGGCGCCGACATCGCCCTGTCCTACCTCGACGAGCGCAAGGACGCCGAGGAGACCGCCATGTGGGTCGAGAAGGCCGGCCGGAAATGCCTGCTGCTGCCCGGCGACGTGGCGGAGGCCGCGCATTGCCGCGACATGGCGGACCGGACCTTCAAGGCGTTCGGCCGGCTCGACGTGCTGGTCAACAACGGCGCCTTCCAGCACCCCAACGAGGGGCTGGACGACATCGACGACGCGACCTTCGAGAAGCACTTCCGCGTCAACGTCTTCGGGCCGTTCTACCTGACCAAGGCGGCGCTGAAGCACATGACGCCGGGCGCCTCCGTCATCCTGACGTCGTCGGTCAACTCCAAGCATCCGATGCCGACGCTCTTCGCCTACAGCGCCACCAAGGGCGCGCTGAGCAACATGGTGCTGAGCTTGGCCCAGATGCTGGCCGAGAAGGGCGTGCGGGTGAACGGCGTGCTGCCGGGCCCGATCTGGACGCCCTTCATCCCGGCCGGCATGGACGGCCAGTCGGTGAAGACCTTCGGCTCGCAGGTGCCCTTCGGCCGCCCCGGCCAGCCCGCCGAGCTCGCCTCGGCCTACGTCATGCTGGCGTCGGACGACGCCAGCTACACGTCGGGCGCCCTCCTCACCGTGGCCGGAGCCATGCCGGTGTTCTGACGGGATCGGCACGTCTATCGGGGGAACCGGTGAGGAGCCCCGACGGTCGAAGCTTTTACCCGACTGCCCCGCCGATGTCGCCCAGCACGGCGCCCACCAGCGCCAGGGCCGCCACGGCCGCCGTGTCGGCCCGCAGGATGCGCGGCCCGAGCGACAGGCGCAGGCGGCGGGGCAGGCCGAGCAGCGCCTGCCGCTCCGCCTCGTCGAAGCCGCCCTCCGGCCCGATGAACACGGCGGGCGCGGGGGAGCCCTCCCACGCACCCCGCAGCGCCGCCAGGGGATCGGCGACCTCGGCATCCTCGTCGCAGAACACCGCCAGCCGCTTCGGATCCCAGCCGGCCAGCAGGGCGTCGAGGCGCAGCGGCGCCCGCACCTCCGGCACCGCCAAGATGCCGCATTGCTCGGCCGCCTCGACGGCATTGGCCCGCATCCGCTCCTCGTTGACCCGCGTCGCCTGGGTGCGCCGCGTGAGCACGGGCTGGAGCACGCCCGCCCCCATCTCGACGGCCTTCTGCACCATGTAGTCGAGGCGCGCGTGTTTCAGCGGCGCGAAGCAGAGCTGGAGGGGGCTCGCGGGCGGCTGCTCCCGCGTCCGCGCGTCCGGCCGCAGCGCGGCCGCGCCCTTGCGGCCTTCCAGGCGGCAGCGCCATTCGCCGTCCCGCCCGTTGAAGGCCAGCACGGCGTCGTCGTTGCCGAGCCGCAACACGTTGCCCAAATAATGCGCTTGGTCCTTCCCCAGCGGGATGGCCTGTCCCTCGGCCAGGGCGCCCTCCACGAACAGCCGCGGCGCTGAAAAGTCGTATCGGGCCAAGGGGTTTCGCTCCGTGCGGATCGATCGGGACGCGCCCGGCCTGCCCCGCCCGGCACGGCGCTGTCAAGCCGGCCGCGCCATGAAGCCGCCGTTTTTGGAAGGCTCCCCTCCGGCCATCGACCAGCCCGCGGCGTCCGGATCGGCGCCGCGTCCAGGAGAGCCCCGCGCATGATCCCTCGCCCGTCCCTGCCGCATCGCTCCAAGGCCATCCTGGCGGGCGTAATGGCGGCGTCGCTGCTCGCCCCCGCGGCGGCGCGGGCCGACTGCAACGCCGACATGGGCGCGATGGCCGCGAAGCGGGCCGCGATCAACGCCGAGCTCGAGAAGAACAAGAAGGCCCATGCGGGCAAGATCGACCCCATCGCGGCCTGCCCGCAGTTGAAGGCGCTGGCGGCCGCGCAGGGCACGATGGTGGCCTACATGACCAAGAACAAGGACTGGTGCGGCCTGCCCGACGAGCTCGTCTCGAAGAGCGTCCAGGCGCAGACGCAGATCAGCGGCTTCGCCGTCAAGGCCTGCGGCATGATCGCCAAAATCAAGCAGATGCAGGCCCAGCAGGCGGCCGCCCAGTCCCAGGCGCAGGCGCAGGCGAGCCAGATCCCCGCCCTGAAGCTGCCCGCCGGCCCACTGTGACGGGCGACGCCGGCTCCGCCGCGCGATCCGACCCCTCCCCGCCCCTGCCCGACGCGGCGCTCACGCGCTGGCCCGCCGCGCTGCGGCCCTACGTCGAGCTCGCACGCATCGACCGGCCGATCGGCTGGCAGCTCCTGCTGGCCCCCTGCTGGTGGGGCACGGCGCTGGTGGCCATGGCGTTGCGGGCGCCGCCGAACCTCCTCCACCTCCTGCTCTTCGCGGTGGGCGCGGTCGCCATGCGGGGCGCGGGCTCGACCTTCAACGACATCGTCGACCGCGACATCGACCGGGCGGTGGAGCGCACGCGCGGCCGCCCCCTGGCGAGCCGCCGCGTCAGCCCGCGGCAGGCCGCGGCCTTCCTGGCGGCCCAGGCGCTCGTCGGGCTCGCGGTGCTGGTCTGCTTCGATGGGTTCACGATCGGCCTCGGGATCGCGGCGCTGCTCCCGGTCGCCGTCTACCCGTTCATGAAGCGCGTCACCGACTGGCCGCAGTTCGTGCTCGGCCTGGCCTTCGCCTGGGGCGCCCTGGTCGGCTGGTCGGGCACGGCGGGCTCCCTCGCCTGGCCGCCGCTGGCGCTCTACGCCGGGGCCATCCTGTGGACCATGGGCTACGACACGATCTACGCCCTCCAGGACGTCGCCGACGACGCCATCGTCGGCATCGGCTCGACGGCCATCCGCTTCGGCCGCCACGTCCGGGGAGGAGTGGCGTCGCTCTACGGGCTGGCGCTGGCGGCGATCGGGGCGGCGATCGCCGGCGCCGGGGCGGGCGGATGGGCCTGGGTGGGATGGGCGGGTTTCGCGCTCCACCTCGGCTGGCAGGTGCTGCGCCTCAGGGCGGACGATCCTCACCGCGCCCTCCGCCTGTTCCGCTCCAACCGCGACGCCGGGCTGCTGCTCTTCGCGGGGTTGGCGGTCGAGGCCTGGACGGCGGCCCTCCTCACATGAACCGCCGGCCGGGTCGGCACGGCGCGCATCCGACGACCCACGAGGCATCCTCACCATGATCTTCGTCGAGAGCGGCGACGCCGTGATCCACGCCGAGCTGATCGGCGACCCCGAGGAGCAGCCGGTGCTGGCCTTCTCGAACGCGCTCGGCACCGACTTCCGCATCTGGGACCGGGTGGCGGCGCATTTCGCCGAGGACTATTGCCTGCTGCTCTACGACGCGCGCGGCCACGGCCTGTCGGACCTCGGGCACGGCCCCGTGACGATCGACCGCCACGCCGATGACCTGCTCGCTGTCGTCGACCATTTCGGCATCGAGCGCTTCGGCCTGGTCGGCCTGTCGATGGGCGGCCTCATCGCCCAGCGCTTGGCCGTGCGCCAGCCCGAGCGGCTGGCCGCGCTGGTGCTCTGCAGCTCGGCCGTGCGGATCGGCGACGCCGCGGGCTGGGACGCGCGCATCGCGGTGGTGGAGGCCGGCGGGGTCGAGGCGGTCGGCGACGCCGCCCTGGAGCGCTGGTTCACCCCCGTCTACCGGGCCGCGCAGGCGTCGGCGATGCGGGTGTGGCGCAACATGCTGGTGCGCCAGTCGGCCGGGGGCTACGCGGCCTCCTGCGCGGCCATCCGCGACGCCGACCTCACGGCCGACGCGGCGTCGATCGCCGTGCCGACCCTCGTCGCCGTGGGCGACGCCGACGTCGCGACCCCGCCCGACCTCGTCCGCGCCACGGCCGGGCTCATCCCGGGCGCCCGCTTCGCGACGATAGCGGGGGCCGGGCACCTGCCCTGCATCGAGCAGCCCGACGCCCTCGCGGAACTCATCGCCGGCCTGCTCGAGGGGATGACGGGGGAGGGCTGAAGCGGTCTCCTCTTGATCAGCTCATAGTGCTCCTCCGTCCGCTCATCCCCGCGGCGGCGGGGATCCAGCGCAAAAATGTCCGGCCGAAGGCCGTCTTCATCCTGCGGCCGTGCGACGAACACCACGCGGGAACATGTTGTCAGTCTCGGGCCGACTTGTGGCGATCGATCCCTGCCTGCGCGGAGACAAGCGGCAAAGGGCAGCGATCATCCGGAAACGTTGCGAGGCTACGTCGCGGCGCGACCGAGCTCATGGACCGGTCTGCCTCACACTAACCCCATGCGGAGTAGCTCATAAATTCACGTGTCCTGCCAACAGCTTCAACAGTCGGAGCGGAAATTCCGCGTGACTGTTGAAAACCAGCACTTTCAGAACTTTGAAAGCGACCAGCACCGGAAGCTGATCAAGATAGCCTCGCCCACCGCTTTTACGGTCTGCCGCCGAGCCCGACCGCGGCGCGCGCTTCGACGGGTGACGGCGGGCGGAAACGCGCGAGCTGTCCGGCCGTGGTGAGGGCCCGTTAACGGTGCCGCGCTATGGACGGACTCCGAAAGCGCGGGGCGTCGAACCCTCTATACACAGGTTTGACGGGGGCCGAGGAACGGCGGGGCGTCCGCGCGCATTCGAATCCTGTGAGGGCCGGTCGATCGGCGATTGCCGTCACCGACCTGCCGAGACTAGGCTCAAGGATTGGACCTGTTCCGGTTTCGGCGGCGCGGGTCGAAGGATCACACCGGGACAGAGCAGGAGCACCCCAGATGGCGACCAAGAAGGCCACCACAGACCACGCCGAGAAGCCCGCCCCCAAGGCCAAGACTTCCACCGGCAAGGATCCCGAGATCGTGCCCAAGGGCGCCGTCGCCAAGAAGGCCAGCGGCAAGCCCGCCAAGGAGGAGGAGGTCGCCAAGGCCGACGCCAAGACCTCCACCAAGGGGCCCAGCAAGGCGCTCGGCAAGCCCGTGACGCCGTCCAAGGACCTGGCCGAGATCGTCGGCGCCGAGCCGCTGCCGCGCACCGCCGTGGTCAGCAAGATGTGGGAATACATCCGCGCGCACGACCTCCAGAACCCCACGGACAAGCGCGAGATCCTCGCCGACGACAAGCTCAAGGTCATCTTCGGCAAGGACAAGGCCACGATGTTCGAGCTGAACAAGCTCCTGTCGTCCCACCTCGTCTGACGATGATGAGCAGGCTTTCGCGGATCCACCCGCGAAAGCCTGCCGAGGACGGCGATCAGTCCGCGGCGCCAGACCCGGCGCGATCATGGCCGGGAACACCCTCCCTATTTGTCCGCTCCCTCTTGAGAAAACTGCCGTTCTCCGGGAACTGGTCACCGAACATGGCATCGAGGCTGCGGTCGAGCAGTTCTGCGAACCGGGTGTGTTCGGTCAGGCCCAGCAGCGTGGCATCGTCCCCTCAATGCGTTCAAAGCGGTCGTGTGCGCCGAGAGTACATGCAAACCGTCGTCTTGAACACACGGGATGGGCAACAGTCCCGGGCAGGCCCGGAGAGTGGTCGTTTCACCGCACGAGCCCATCGCGATCCGTCGCCGATCGATGCGGAGAGGTTCCGTCGTCGGGCGGCCGGGGACCGCGGCTTGGATACATCCCGTCACCGCCTCGGCGGCTGGGTTGATCCGGTCCGCGCCACGTCCTAGACGGGTCCGGTCGGCCGGACCCATCCCCCCATGTCATCACCTTCCGGGGCTCCGCCCCTGCACGGCATCCGCGTCCTCGAACTGGCCCGCATCCTGGCCGGCCCGTGGTGCGGACAGCTCCTCGCCGACCTCGGCGCCGACGTCGTCAAGGTCGAGCGCGCGGGCGCCGGCGACGACACCCGGCAATGGGGGCCGCCCTTCGTGGCGGCGGCCGACGGCGGCGACCTCGGCGCGGCCTATTTCCACAGCTGCAACCGCGGCAAGCGCTGCATCGCGGCCGACTTCGAGGCGGAGGAGGGGCGCGATCTCGTGCGGCGCCTCGCGGCCCACGCCGACGTCGTCATCGAGAACTTCAAGGTCGGCGGCCTCCGGCGCCACGGCCTCGACCCCGAGTCGCTGCGCGCCCTGAACTCGCGCCTCGTGGTCTGCTCGGTATCGGGCTTCGGCCAGGACGGGCCCTACGCGGCCCGCGCCGGCTACGACTTCCTGATCCAGGGCATGGGCGGCGCCATGTCGATCACCGGCGCCGCGGACGGGCCGCCGACCAAGTCCGGCATGGCCATCGCGGACCTGTTCACCGGCCTCTACGCGGCCAACGCCATCCAGGCCGCCCTGATCCGCCGGGCCGCCACGGGGGAGGGAGCCTGGATCGACTGCGCGCTGCTCGACGCCCAGGTGGCCATGCTGGGCTACCAGGGGCTGAACTTCCTCGTATCGGGGCGGGAAGGGCGGCGGCTCGGCAACTCGCATCCCAACATCGTGCCCTACGACGTCTTCCCGGTGGCGGACGGCCACGTCATCATCGCGGCCGGCAACGACGGGCAGTTCCGCAAGCTGTGCGAGATCCTCGGCGCGCCGGGCCTCGCGGCCCATCCCGACTACGCGCGCAGCCAGGACCGCGTCGCCCGCCGCGGGGCCCTGACGGAGGAGCTCCACGCCCTGACGTCGCGCCGCGCGAAGGCCGAGCTGCTCGCGGCGCTCGACGCGGCGCACGTGCCGGCCGGCCCCATCAACGGCATGGCCGAGGTCTTCGCCGACCCGCAGGTGCGGGCGCGCGGCCTGGCCCTGTCGCTCGACAACCCGCTGGCCGCGGACGGCACGACCCCCGGCCTGCGCTCCCCCATCCTGATCGACGGCGTGCCCCAGGCGAGTTCGCGCCCGGCGCCGGGCCTGGGCCAGCACGAAGCCGAGATCCTGGCCGACGCGGCCTGGATGGGCACCCCGGACGGCGGAGAGGCACGATGAACGGATCCACCGCGGCCCGCACCGGCGGGCGCATCCTGGTCGAGGGGCTGGTCGCGCAGGGCGTGGACCACGTCTTCTGCGTGCCGGGCGAGAGCTACCTCGCGGTGCTGGACGCGCTGCACGACAGTTCCATCGCGCTCACGGTGTGCCGCCACGAGGCCGGCGCGACCATGATGGCGGATGCGGTGGCGCGGCTCACCGACCGCCCCGGCATCTGCATGGTGACGCGCGGCCCCGGCGCCACCAACGCGGCGGCGGGGCTGCACATCGCCGAGCACGATTCCGTGCCGCTGATCCTGTTCGTCGGCCAGATCGAGCGCGCCATGCGGGGGCGCGGCGCCTTCCAGGAGATGGACTACCGGGCCGTCTTCGGCACGGTCGCCAAGTGGGTGGTGGAGGTCGACGACCCGGCCCGCATCCCCGAGATCCTGTCGCGCGCCTTCCATACGGCCCTGCAGGGCCGCCCCGGCCCCGTGGTCATCGCGCTGCCCGAGGACGTGCTGACCGAGGTGGCGAGCGTCGCGGACGCGCCGCGCGTCGAGCCCGCCCTGCCCTGGCCGGGGCTCCCGCAGATGGCGGAGCTGCAGAAGATGCTCTGGGCCGCCGCGCGGCCCGTGGCGGTGCTGGGAGGCGGGGGCTGGACCGCGGCGGCGCGCGCCGCCGTGACGCGCTTCGCGGAGCGCTTCGCCCTGCCGGTCGCGACCTCGTTCCGGCGCGCCTCGCTGTTCGACGCCGCGCACTGCAACTACGCGGGCGAGATCGGCATCGGCCCCAACCCGCGACTGAAGGCGCGCATCGCCGAGGCCGACCTGCTGCTCCTCGTCGGCGCCCGCATGAGCGAGATGCCGTCGCAGGGCTACACGCTGCTCGACGTGCCGGTGCCGCGGCAGCGGCTGGTCCACGTCCACGCCGACGCGGGCGAGATCGGCCGGGTGTACCACCCGGCGCTCGGCATCCACGCGGCCCCCCGCACCTTCGCGGCCTCGCTCGAAGCCCTGCAGCCGCCCCAGGCCCTGCCCTGGGCGGGCGCGGCCGAGGCGGCGCGGGCCGACTACTTCGCCTGGACCGAGGAGCCGCCCGCGGTGCCGGGGCCGGTCGACATGGGGCAGGTGGTGCGCTGGCTGCGCGACCGGCTGCCCGCCGACGCGGTGGTGAGCAACGGCGCCGGCAACTACGCGATCTGGCCGGGGCGGTTCTATCGCTTCCGGCGCTGGGGCACGCAGCTCGCGCCGACCTCGGGCTCCATGGGCTACGGCGTGCCGGCCGCGGTCGGCGCCAAGCGGCTCGACCCGTCGCGCACCGTCGTGGCCTTCGCGGGCGACGGCTGCTTCCTGATGACGGGCCAGGACTTCGCCACGGCCGTGCAATACGGGCTCGCCGTGATCGTCGTCGTGGTGGACAACGGCATGTACGGCACGATCCGCATGCACCAGGAGCGCGACTACCCGGGCCGCGTGTCGGGCACGGCGCTGATCAACCCCGACTTCGCGGCCTATGCCCGCGCCTTCGGCGGCCACGGCGAGACCGTGGGGCGCACGGAGGACTTCGCGCCGGCCTTCGAGCGGGCCGCCGCGTCCGGGCGGCCCTCGATCATCCACGTCCGGGTCGACCCCGAGGCCATCACCCCGGCCACGACGCTGAGCGCCATTCGCGACCGGGGCCGGGCGGGCTGAGGCCCGTCAATATTCGGTCGCGGCGCCGAAGGGGTTCTCCAGCCAGTCGCCGTAGCTCGGGGCCGCCCGGGCCGGGACATAGGCCAGGGGTGCCTCGTCCGGCTGCTGGCGGCGGGCGTAGGCCGCGTCGCCGCGGCGGTGATGGTGGCGGCCGAGGGCGCGCTCGCCGTCGCCTGCGTCGGCCACCCGCGCGTCGCCGCGGCTGCGCGCCACCTGCACGTCGCCGCGGCCGGGCCGGCTGCCGACGATGCTGATGCTGGCGCCCTCGGCCCGCACCATCCCGTAGAGGGTGGCGGCGTTCTGGGGCGACAGCCGCACGCAGCCGTGCGAGGCGGCGGCGCCGAGCGAGCCCGTCGCGTAGGTGCCGTGGATGGCGTAGCCGCCCTTGAAGAAAATCGAGTGGGGCATCGGCGAGTTGTGGTACTTGCGCGAATAATGCATCGCCTGAAGGCTCTGCACGCGGTAGCGGCCGCGCGGTGTCACGAAGCACGCGCGGGCCGTCGACACGGGCCAGTCGTAGGCTTCGCCGCTGCCGGAGGTGACGTGCATGGTCTGGGTCGACAGGTCGACCTGGATGCTCACGGCGGCCTCGGCCGGGGCGGCCCAGAGGCCCAGGCCGATCAGCATCGCGGCCAGCACACCCTTGAAACGCATGGGAAGATCCTTCGCGGCACGCCGTGCCTCATTACAGCCATGATCAAGCTTGAGCGCCGCCCTGTAAAGGCGGGGCTGGAAACACAGTTTATGGTTCCCGGGCGCCCGTGCCGGAGCGGGACGCCGGCCGGGACCTGATGTGAGGGGGCCGTTTCACGCCGCCCGCCCGCGTGGCACAAGGGCGCCATGCCGATCGATGTCGTCGACCTCCGGACCTTCTACGCCGCGCCGCTCGGCCGCATCGCGCAGCGGGCGATCGCCCGCATCGTCCGCCATTGGTGGCACGACACCAACGGCCTCGCCGTGGCGGGGCTCGGCTACGCCATCCCCTACCTCGACCCCTTCCGCGACGAGGCCGTGCGGGTCATCGGCCTGATGCCGGCCGAGCAGGGGATCGTCCACTGGCCGCCGGGCGGCACCTCGGCCACCGCGCTGGTCGAGGGCGGGCAACTGCCGCTGCCCGACGGCTCGGTCGACCGCGTGCTGCTGGTCCACATGCTGGAGCCGACAGAACACCCGCGCGAGGTGCTGGCCGAAGTGTGGCGCGTGCTGACGCCGGGCGGCCGCATGATCGCCGTGGCCTGCAACCGGCGCGGCGTGTGGGCGAGGGTCGACACCACGCCCTTCGGCTACGGCCAACCCTTCTCGAAGGGGCAGTTGGCGGCGCTGCTGCGCGAAACCCTGTTCTCGCCGGAGCGCTTCGGCGAGGCCCTCTACGTGCCGCCCTTTGAGCGCCGCTCCTTCCTGAAGCTCGCGCCCTTCTTCGAGCGCACCGGCAAGCGCATGGCGCTGCCGGGGGCGGGGGTCCACCTCGTCGAGGCCACGAAGCAGCTCTACCGGCCGGTGATGCTGCGCGGCCGCGTCCCCGTCCGCCACGCCATCCCCCGGCTGGAGCCGCGGCTGCAGGGCTCCTTCAGGTTCGACGGATCGCTGCGGGTCGGCGATCCTGCGCGAGGGGAAAGTGCAGGGCCGGGAACCTGATTCACCATCTCCCGCCTGCGTCACCGCCGCCGGGAACGACGCGCCCGCGCCGGGCATTTCCCGAAGCTGGGAGAACCGCGCCGCCATGCTGAAGAGTGTCGAAGCCGAGGAGGAGCCGTCGGTCCACGAAGTCGTCGACCCCGAGGACGCGGCGGAAAGCGCCGGCCTCGTCTACGTCCATGACGACCACGAGCCCGGCATCACGCGGCGCCGGGCCGGGGAAGGCTGGTCGTTCCGCGCGCCCGACGGCACGGCCATCGCGGACGCCGCCACGGTCGCGCGCATCAACAAGCTCGCCGTGCCCCCGGCCTATACCGACGTGTGGATCTGCCCGGACCCGAAGGGCCACATCCAGGCGACGGGGCGCGACGACAAGGGGCGCAAGCAGTACCGCTACCACCCGGCCTTCCGCGAGGTGCGCGACAGCGCCAAATACGAGCACGTCACGGCCTTCGCCGAGATGCTGCCGACCATCCGCGCCACCGTGAAGTCCCACATGGCGATGCACGGCCTGCCGCGGCAGAAGGTGCTGGCCACCATCGTGTACCTGCTGGAGACGACGCTGATCCGCGTCGGCAACGAGGGCTACGCCAAGCAGAACGAATCCTATGGGCTCACCACCCTGCGGGACCCGCACGTCGACGTGCACGGCGCCGACCTGCGCTTCGAGTTCAAGGGCAAGAGCAACAAGATGTGGAAGCTGAAGCTCCACGACCGGCGCGTCGCCCGCATCGTCAAGGCCTGTCACGACCTACCGGGCCAGCACCTGTTCCAATACGTCGACCACGACGGCGAGCGCCACGGCGTGTCGTCGCACGACGTCAACGCCTACCTGCGCGAGATCACGGGCCGCGACGTCTCGGCCAAGGACTTCCGCACCTGGGCCGGCACCGTGCTGGCCGCGCTGGCGCTGCACGAGTTCGGCACGATCGACACCGAGGCCAAGGCCAAGAAGAACGTGCGGGCCGCCATCGAGCGCGTGTCGGCCCGGCTCGGCAACACGCCGACCATCTGCCGCAAATGCTACGTGCACCCGGCCGTGGTGAACTCCTACATGTCGGGCGAGCTCCTGCTGGAGATCAAGGAGGAGGTCGACGCCGAGCTGCGCGAGAACCTGCCGCAACTGAAGCCCGAGGAGGCGGCCGTGCTGGCGCTGCTGGAGCGCCGCATCGCCCACGAGATCCAGGGCAAGGCGCGGGGCGGCGGCGAGGCCGAGGAGAAGGCCAAGGTGAAGCGCAGCCGCAAGCCCGCGGCCCGCGCGGCCTGACCCTGAGCCTACACGCCGGCGTGGTCCGCGATGAGCCGGGCCACCTCGGCGGGCCGCTCCAGCGGCAGGAGGTGGCCGGCCCCCGACAGCACCTCTAGGCGATGCGCCGCGAGATGGGGCACCACGTGGCGCCGCTGCGCGTCCGGCCCCAGCGCCGGGTCCTTCTCGCCGGCCAGCACCAGGGCCGGCGTGCGCAGCAGGCCGACCCGGCCGGACCAGTCCTCCCGGCTGCCGCCGTCGAGCCAAGCCACCCAGGCGGCGCGGTCCATCCGCGCCACGTCGGCCGCGGCTTCCTCCAGCACCGCGGGATCGAGCGGGCTGGCGACGTTGGCCGCCACGTAGTCGCGCGCCTGCCGGAGTCGCCCTTCGGCGTCACCCGCGAACCAGCCTCCCATGCGGGCGCGCTCCCCCTCGTCCATCGGCTCGGGGCAGGGGGGCGAGGCCGCGGCCAGGACGAGGCCCGCGAGGCCGGACGGGTCGCCGGCGCCGTCCTCAGCCCGCCGCGCCACGACGGCCGCCACCTTGCCACCCACGCTATGGCCGGCGATGAACCAGCGCCGCGGGGCGTGCCGGCGGACGACCCCGGCCACCGCGTCGGCCATCTCGGCGACGCCATAGCCGGACTGACCCGCGGCGTCTCCGAAGCCCGGCAGATCGATCGGCACGCAGCGGAAGCGGTCCTCCAGGCGCGCCGCGACGCCGGCCCACTGCCGGCCGGTCGCGGCCAGGAAGGGGAGGAGGAAGAGGTGCGGGCGGTCGGGCGTGGCGAGGTCGGGCATCGTCGGGATCTTTCATGGCCGGGGGCGTCAGCGGCTCGCCACGACTTCTACACCCAGATCGCGGAGGGCGGGCACGAAGGCCGCCAGCGTCACGAGGTCCGACACCGCGCCGGCGGCGAGCTTCCCCACGGCACGATCGTAGACGGCGCAGCAGACGCCGTTCGTCAGCCGTGAGCGACACAGGATGCCGTCCGCGTCCGTCCCGTCGTAGATGGCTTGGCTCAGGCTGCGGCCGCGGACCTGCGCCTTGGCGCGGCCGGCATCGGTAGAGACACCGAGGCGCAGGAGACCCGTCGTCCTGAGATCCACTAGGATCAACGGCGCAGTAGCGTCGATCTGCACGGCGCCCCAGACCTTGGCCTCGGCCTGGGTGATGCGCCGACGCTTTCGGTTCTCGAAGCGGTCGCGGATCAAGGTCTCGGCCACGCTCGTCCGCAGATCCTCGGCGACGTAGAGGAGCTTGAAGCTGTCACTCGGGCTCGCGTAGCGCGTCCGGCCGAAGCCCATGCCGAGCGGGGTGGCGCGGTGGAGCAGGGGCATGGCGCGGATGTAGGCCCTGGGCTCGTAGGCGATCGACAGGTCACGCAGGACGACGGGGTCGAGCCTCACGTCAGGCGAAATCGTCGCGCGCCGCGTCGAGCACGCCCTCGACGTCGCCCCGCTTCAGGCCCTCCAGCCGTGAGGCGCTCCCATCGCTCTCGGCCGCGTCGAGCCAGAGCCAGGCCGTGCGTGCGTCGCCGACAACGTTCTGCAGTTCCGCCAGCCCGGGCAGGGGACGGCTCCCCGCGAACTGCGCCCAGGGGAAGACGGGCTTGCCGTCCTCTCCCGAGAGTTCGATCACGGCGCGGGCGCGCTGCCAGCCCCGAAGCGTCGCACGCGTCACCCCGAAGCGCGCCGCGACCTCGTCCGGGCCGGCCACCGGACCGGCCCAGTCCTCGATCCCGCTATGACCGGCGTAGGCCGCCAGCCGCTCGGCCCCAGCCCGGGCGTCGAGACGCTCACCGAGGCCGGACCCCACGGGCCGTTCGACAGCTCCCGTGGGCGACAGAGCAATCCGTGACGGTGAGGGGTCCTCCGACAGCGCTGCCCTGACCTCGTGGATCACGTTGAACAGGCCATCCTGCCCGGTGAGCAGGGAACGCCTGCGGGCTCCGGGCAGGCTCAGCACCGCTTCCGACAGGCTCGCGACGATCCGGCTGGCCTCGTCGATCTCGGCGGCGGAGACGCCGGGATTGCGCCTCGCCAACGCTTCGGCCACGTCGCCGGCCTGCAGGCTCAGCGCGGCGCCATCGCCGGGCAGGGGTTCAGATGTCGCCATGGCATCCTCCATAGCCGCAGGATAATGCGGAAACGTGCGTTCCGCACCTCGGGCGACATCGCCCCGCTCACGTCCCCCGCGGCTTGGCCCGCATCGTCGGGGCCGCGGCGGCCGGATCGTCGGGCCAGGGGTGGCGGGGGTAGCGGCCGCGCATCTCGGAGCGCACCGCCGCCCAGGAGCCGCGCCAGAAGCCCGGCAGGTCGCGGGTGATCTGGATGGGACGGTGCGCGGGCGACAGGAGCTGGAGGGTGAGCGGCACGCGCCCGCCCGCCAGCGCAGGGTGGCGCGACAGGCCGAACAGCTCCTGCACCCGCAGGGCCACGGCCGGCCCGCCCTCGGCCCCGTAGTCGACGGGGACGCGCGAGCCCGTCGGCGCCTCGAAATGCGTCGGCGCCTCCGCGTCGAGCCGCCGCCGCAGGGCATGGTCGAGCAGGGCGTCGAGGGCGCGGCCGAGGTCGTCGGCCGTCACGTCCCGCAGGCCGGTTTTGCCGGGGAGGAAGGGGCCGAGCCAGTCGGCGATGCCGTCGCGCAGGGCCGCGTCGCCGAGGTCCGGCCAGGGCTCGCCCTCGGCGGCCCGCAGGAAGGCCACGCGGTCGCGCCACTGCTCCAGCGCC
>CAXTFP010000007.1:0-16350 GCA_964243135.1 uncultured Lichenihabitans sp. | reverse complement strand
TCGCGGTGGCGAGCCGGCCCGAGCCGGCCGTGTCGGCGCCCGCCCCCCAACCCGCGCCGCCGGCCGCCCAGGCCCGCCGCACCGCCGATCCGCTCGCCATCCCGGGCGGTTCGGAAACCGGAACGCGCCCGGTGCGCTCCGTGTCAGGCGCCGTCACGGGCGCCCCTCCCGCTTCAGCTCCGGCCGCTGCTCCCGGCCGGAATGCCGACGTGCCGGTGGCGCCGCTCGACTGATCCACACCTTCGGTGCGGCTGCGGCGACGCGCCGTGACCGGGGTGCGCCGTCGACGGAGTAATGTGGGTCAGGGGGCTGATCCCCGCCCGCGATCTCCCCATGTCCGCTCTCCGTTTCATCCTCGGCGACCAGCTCACCCGGTCGATCCCGACCCTCAACGGCCTCGACCCAGCCGCCGACACGGTGCTGATGGTCGAGGTCGCGGAGGAGACGACCTACGTCCCGCACCACAAGCAGAAGATCGCCTTCATCCTGTCGGCGATGCGGCACTTCGCCGAGGAGCTTCGGGCGGAAGGCATCGCGGTCGACTACGTGCGGCTCGACGATCCCGACAACACAGGGTCCTTCACGGGCGAGCTCGAGCGCGCCGCCCGCCGCCACCTGCCGGACGCGATCTTCGTCACCGAGCCCGGCGAGTACCGCGGCATGGAGGCGATCGACGGCTGGCGCGGCCGGTTCAACGTGCCGATCCACGTCCGGCCCGACGACCGCTTCTTCTGCTCGACGGTGGACTTCGCCCGCTGGGCCGAGGGCCGGAACAGCTATCGCATGGAGGGGTTCTACCGCATCATGCGGGAGCGCACCGGCCTGCTGATGAAGGACGGCGCGCCCGAGGGCGGCCGCTGGAACTTCGACGCCGAGAACCGCAAGCCCTGGCCCGCCGACATGCGTCCACCCGAGCGCCTGCGCTTCGCGCCCGACGCCGTCACGGGCGAGGTGATGGCCCTCGTCGAGCGCCGCTTCCCGGCGCATTTCGGCACCCTCGACGGCTTCGGCTGGGGCACGACGCGCGCCCAGGCGCTCGCTTCGCTCGATGCTTTCGTGGCGGACTGCCTGCCCCTCTTCGGCGACTATCAGGACGCTATGGTGACGGGCGGCCCGTTCCTCTACCACGCCACCCTGTCGCCCTACCTCAACGCCGGCCTCCTCACCGCGCGGGAGGTCGTGGCGCGCGCCGTCGCGGCCCACGAGGCCGGCCGCGCGCCGCTCAACGCCGTCGAGGGCTTCGTTCGCCAGATCCTGGGCTGGCGCGAGTTCGTCCGCGGCGTCTACTGGCTGCGCATGCCGGACTATGCCGAGTCGAACGCCCTTGGTGCGGCGCGGGCCCTGCCGGCGTTCTATTGGACGGGCGACACAGCGATGAACTGCCTGCACCACGCCATCGAGGACACCAAGCACCAAGCCTACGCGCACCACATCAACCGGCTGATGGTCACCGGCAACTTCGCGCTGCTCGCGGGCATCCGCCCGGCCGAGATCGAGGAATGGTACCTCAGCGTCTACGCGGACGCCTACGAATGGGTGGAACTGCCCAACGTCCACGGTATGTCGACCTTCGCGGACGGCGGGATGATGGCGTCGAAGCCCTACGCGGGAGGCGGCACCTACATCGACCGCATGTCGAACTATTGCGAGGGCTGCAGCTTCAGCCCGAAGCTGAAGGCGGGCCCGGACGCCTGCCCGTTCAACTATCTCTACTGGGCGTTCCTGATCCGCAACGCCGCCATGCTGGAGCGCAATCCGCGTCTCGCCATGCCCTATCGGACCCTCGCCAAGTGGGATGCCGTGCGAAAGTCCGGCATCGTGGCCGAAGCCGACGCGTTCCTCGACGGGCTGCCGACCGGCTACGCGTGACGCTCTCCATCGCGACGGAGAGCGATGCGAGACGCGAGAAAGGCGCGCCCGTCGCCGGCCGCGCCTCTACGGATGAGTGCGACGAGACTCTGATCTCAGCCGAGAAACGGCTGGGTTCGATCCCGAGCGTCAGCCGGCCGCGGCGGTCGCCGCCGTCGCCGAGAGGGCCTTCACGCGGGCCGACAGGCGTGACACCTTGCGGGACGCCGCATTGGCGTGGATGACACCCTTCTGGGCCGAGCGCATCACGACCGATTCCGTCGTGGCCAGAACGGCACGGGCCGCGGCGGCGTCGCCGGCCGCGATCGCCTCTTCGACCTTGCGAAGCTGCGTGCGCATCGCGCTCCGGCGCATGCGGTTCACCGCCGTGCGGCGTGCGAGCTTGCGGACGGCCTTCTTGGCCGAGGAGGTATTCGCCATTCTGGGGTTCCCGAGACTGCGGCCCCGAACACGGACGGCCACGGCATGAGGTCGGCGCCGGGGCGCCGTGAAGGGCCGTCTATAGAAGCTCCGGGCGACCGGCGTCAACGCTCCCCGGGGGCGTCACGGGGAAAAAGGTTGCCGCCGCCCCCGCACCCGGCTACAAGGCGCGCCTCTGGATCGTCCGGCCTGCGAGGGCTGCCGTGGCGGTCCTTTCGCTCGTCCCCGAACCCAGGTGGGCCGTCCGGCACCGAGCCGGTGACGCCCCGTGAGAGCCAAATGCCCAAGTTGAAGACCAAGTCCGGCGCCAAGAAGCGCTTCAAAGTCACCGGCACCGGCAAGGTGCTCTACGCTCAGGCCGGCAAGCGGCACGGGATGATCAAGAGGACCAACAAGCAGATCCGCAACCTGCGCGGCACGGCGGTGCTGTTCAAGACGGACGGCGACAACATCAAGCGGTTCTTCCTGCCGCACGCCTGACCCCGTCCCCGCACGATCCGCTTTTCCCTCGTCCTTCCACTCTGGAGATCATCCATGGCCCGCGTCAAACGCGGCGTGACGTCCCACGCCAAGCACAAGAAGACACTCGATGCCGCCAAGGGCTTCTACGGCCGGCGCAAGAACACGATCCGCACCGCCAAGGCGGCCGTCGATCGCTCGATGCAGTACGCCTACCGCGACCGCAAGAACAAGAAGCGCACCATCCGTGCGCTCTGGATCCAGCGCCTCAACGCCGCGGTGCGCGAGCTCGGCCTGACCTACAGCCGCTTCATCGACGGTCTCAACAAGGCCGGCATCGAGCTCGACCGCAAGGTGCTGTCGGAGCTCTGCATCGCCGAGCCCGAAGCCTTCAAGGCCATCGTCGAGAAGGCCAAGGGCGCTCTGCCCGCCTCGGCCTGATCGGCCGCGACGACCCGTTGGTGCTGCCTCGGTCCTGGATCGGGGCGGCCCGCCCTGATTCAGGACATCGCCCATCCATGGTCGACGAGGCCGAACTCGAACGGAGCATCCTGGCGGAGGTCGGGGCGGCCGACACCGAGGCGGCGCTCGACGCCGTCCGTGTGGCGGCGCTGGGCAAGAAGGGCTCTGTCTCGGCCTTGATGGCCGCGCTGGGGCGTATGGCGCCCGACGAGCGCAAGGCCCAAGGCGCCGCCCTGAACCTCCTCAAGGACCGCGTCTCCGCGGCGCTGGCGGAGCGCCGCGAGCTCCTGGCGGCGCGGGCGCTGGCGGCCCGGCTCGCCGCCGAGACGCTGGACGTGTCGCTGCCCGTGCGCGAACCGCCGGTCCTGGCCGGGCGCCTTCACCCCATCAGCCAAGTGACGGACGAGATCACGGCCATCTTCGCCGACATGGGCTTCGCCATCGCCGAAGGCCCGGATATCGAGACGGACTTCTATAACTTCACCGCCCTCAACTTCCCCGCCGGCCACCCGGCGCGGGAGATGCACGACACGTTCTTCTTCCATCCCAAGCCCGACGGCGAGCGCCGCCTGCTGCGCACCCACACCTCTCCGGTGCAGGTCCGCACCATGCTGGCCCAGCGGCCGCCGATCCGCATCGTATGCCCCGGGCGCACCTATCGCTGCGACTCGGACCAGACCCACACGCCCATGTTCCATCAGGTCGAGGGGCTCGTCATCGACAAGCGCGCCAACCTCGCGAACCTGAAATGGGTGCTGGAGGAGTTCTGCCGCGCCTTCTTCGAGGTGGACCGCGTGACGATGCGCTTCCGCCCCTCCTTCTTCCCCTTCACCGAACCCTCGATGGAGGTGGACATCCAGTGCGCCCGGCGCGGCGACGAGATCCGCTTCGGCGAGGGCGAGGACTGGCTCGAGATCCTCGGGTGCGGCATGGTCCACCCCAACGTGCTGCGCCACTGCGGCATCGACCCCGACGAGCATCAGGGCTTCGCCTGGGGGATGGGCATCGACCGCATCGCCATGCTGAAATACGGCATGCCCGACCTGCGTCCCTTCTTCGACGCCGACGTGCGCTGGCTCCACCACTACGGCTTCCGGCCGCTCGACATCCCGACCCTGGCGGGCGGGCTCACGGGGTAGGGAGGGGGCGATGGGAGTCCTACAGAGGTTGACCGACGGCGAGATCAAGGCGCTGGCCGACCGTGTGCTCGCTCCCGAGATGACGGACCTCGGCTTCTCGGGCGTCGTCGTCGAGCATCGTGACATCTATGACGATGGGCCCTCGCTCTACATCGGCGCCAGGGTTGCCGGTCATGTCCCAGCGCCGTTCGACCCCGATCGATACGACCGCTTTCGCCAACTACTCCTAGACGCTCTATTTGAACGAGGCGATGAACGGTTCCCCCACCTCCTCCTCAAGCGCGAGGGGGATGAACAGCTCGAGCCCGACCACATCCCGGTCGACCCGTGAACCCTGATCACCTGCTCGAGCTCGCCGGGCAGATCGTCCGGATCGGGACGGGTCACCCGCGGCAGGTGACCATCAATCGGGCAGTCAGCACGGCCTACTATGCTCTCTTTCACGCCTTAGCCGGGGAGTGTGTTGTCAGGCTGGTGGGGTCGCCGCGACCTGCGCGCTATTGGCAGATCGTCACGCCGATCCATCGGTCGCTCGATCACGGCGCGGCCAGGAAGGTTTTCGAGCGCTTGACGAGGGATGGCGCGTCCTCTTCTGCCCTCAAGCTGATCGGCAAATCTTTTCTGGACCTGCAATCTGCTCGGAACGCCGCCGATTACGATCCCGGCGTCCGTTATTCTCGTCCGGAGGCGCTCGATTTCATCGCGCAAGCCCGCAGGGCTTTCGATGCTCTCCGGTCCATGCCGAAAGAAGATCGTCTGCTCCTCGCCGTTCAGCTCATCACCAAGCCGCGCTGATGCGGCCTTCATCGTCACTCTCGGCGCCCCTCCCATGAAGTTCACCCTGTCCTGGCTCAAGGATCACCTCGACACCGAGGCCACGCTCCCGGAGATCGCCGACGCCCTGACCCGCATCGGCCTCGAAGTCGAGGGGATCGACGACCCGGCTGCGAAGCTCGGCGGCTTCACGGTGGCCCGCGTCGTCGAGGCCGCGCAGCATCCCGATGCCGACCGGCTGCGGGTCTGCAGGGTCGACACGGGCATGGGCGACCCGGTCCAGGTGGTGTGCGGCGCCCCCAACGCGCGGGCGGGCCTCGTCACGGTCTTCTCGGCCCCCGGCACCTACATCCCCGGCAAGGGCATCACCATCGCGTCGGGCGTGATCCGAGGCGTGGAGTCGGCCGGAATGCTGTGCTCGGCCGCCGAACTCGGCCTCTCGGACGAGCATGACGGCATCATGGAACTCCCCGCCGACGCTCCGGTCGGGACCGCCTACGGCGCCTATGCCGGGCTCGACGATCCCGTGATCGACGTGGCGCTGACGCCGAACCGCCCCGACGCGGCCGGCGTACGCGGCATCGCCCGCGACCTCGCGGCCGCCGACCTCGGCCGCCTCAGGCCCGAGCCGCCCCTGTCCGTCGAGGGCCGCTACCCGCAGCCCGTGCCCCTGTGGCTCGACCTCGCGCCCGGCGACGCCGGCCTGTGTCCGGCCTTCGCGCTGCGCATGGTGCGCGGCGTGAGGAACGGTCCGTCGCCGGCGTGGATGCGGCGGCGCCTCACGGCGATCGGCCTGCGCCCCATCAACGCCCTGGTCGACATCACCAACTACATGACCTTCGACCGCGGCCGGCCGTTGCACGTCTTCGACGCCGCCAAGGTCCACGGCGCCGTCACCGTGCGCCGCGCCCGCGAGGGCGAGACCCTCGCGGCCTTGAACGGCCGCAGCTACGCCCTCGACCCATCCGTCCTCGTCATCGCGGACGATCATGGACCGGAGTCCATCGCCGGCATCATGGGGGGCGAGGCGTCGGGCTGCGACGAGGGCACGGTCGACGTGCTGATCGAGAGCGCCCTGTGGGACCCGACGAACGTCGCGACCACCGGGCGCAGGCTCGGCCTGTCGAGCGACGCCCGCTACCGCTTCGAGCGCGGCGTCGATTCCGCCTTCTGCCGGCCGGGGCTCGACCTCGCGACGCGGCTGGTGGTCGAGTTCTGCGGCGGCGAGCCCTCCGAGGTGACGCTCGCCGGCGAGGTGCCCAGGCCCGACCATCGCATCGACTTCCCGCTGAGCGAGGTCCACCGCCTGACGGGGCTCGACCTGCCGGGCTCCGACATGCAGCGCATCCTGGAGAAGCTCGGCTTCGACCTCGTGGGCCATCCCGACAATGCCGACCGCATCGTCGCCCGCGTGCCCTCCTGGCGCCCCGACGTGCACGGCAAGGCCGATCTCGTCGAGGAGATCGTCCGCATCGCCGGCCTCGACCGCGTCGTGTCCCAGCCGCTGCCGCGGGACCCCGGCGTGGGCCGCCCGGTGCTCACCCTGCTGCAGCGGCGCACGCGCCTCGCCAAGCGCGTGCTGGCCGGGGAGGGGCTGCTCGAAGCCGTGACCTGGAGCTTCGTGTCGGACGAGCAGGCGGCGATGTTCGGCGGCGGGGCGCCCGAGCTGCGACTCGCCAACCCGATCGCCTCGGACCTGTCGACCATGCGGCCGAGCCTGCTGCCGGGGCTCGTCGCGGCGGCGGGGCGCAACGCGGCGCGCGGCTCGGCCGACGTCGCGCTGTTCGAGGTCGGCCAGGTGTTCCTCGGCGACGGGGAGGGCGACCAGCGCATCGCCGCGGCGGGCCTGCGCCGCGGCACCGCCAAGCCGGCCGGGGCGGGACGCCACTGGTCCGGCGCGGCCGGCCCCGTCGGCGTCCACGACAGCAAGGCCGACGCCCTGGCGCTGATCGCGGCGCTCGGCATCACGCCCGCCGCCGTGCAGGTGACGCCGGGCGGCCCCGATTGGCTCCACCCCGGCCGCTCGCTCACCTTCCGGATGGGCAAGACCGTCCTGGGCTCCTGCGGTGAGATCCACCCGGAGGTGCTGGATCGTGTCGACGTCGCGGGACCGATGAGCTGCTTCGAGATCGTGCTCGACGCCCTCCCGGCCCGGAAGGCGCGGCCCACCAAGGCCCGGCCCAAGCTCGTGCTGCCCGACCTCCAGCCCGTGGAGCGCGACTTCGCCTTCCTGGTCGACCGTGCAACGGCCGCGGCCGAGCTCGCGGCCGCCGCCCAGGGCGCCGACCGCGCCCTGGTGGCGGGGGTGTCGGTGTTCGACGTCTACGAAGGCCGCGGCGTGCCGGAGGGGCAGAAATCGGTGGCGCTCGCGGTCACGCTCCAGCCCCGGGACAGGACGCTGGCCGACGCCGACCTGGATGCCGTGAGCCGCCGCATCGTCGAGGCCGTGGCGAAGAGGACTGGCGGCACGCTGCGGGGGTGAGCGCTCCGGGGGAGGGGCTTACCGGGGACGTGCGATCGTCCTATTCTGGTGAGCGTGAAGTTGGACCTCGGTGGAGGGAGATCATGGTCGAGAAAGAGCGGGGCATGGCGCATCGCGCCGACGAGGCCGTGCTGCGGGACGAATCCGAGCCATTTGCCGATGCCGTAGGAGCGCCGGCGAAGGTGAGTTCGGAGGAGGCCGAGCACGATCGCATCATGGCCATCGCGCGCGAGGTCATGCGCGACCATCGCGAGGTTCTCGCCGCGCTCGCCAAATAGCCGCAGACGATGCCGATTTGGATTCGCAAGGCGGATGCGCTCGCCATCCACGCCGATCAGATCGCCGAACATGGAGGCCCTTCCGGCACGCGGGATGACGGGTTGCTGGAAAGTGCCTTGGCACGACCGGCGAACCTCCACGCCTATGGCGAGCCCGACGTCGCGGACTTGGCAGCGTCATATGCTTTCGGACTCGCGCGCAATCACCCTTCTTGGACGGCAACAAGCGAACGTCCTTGGCGGTCTGCGCGACCTTCCTCGCGGCGAACGGTGCCGAACTCCCGGTCGACACCGACGCCAACATCGACACTTGGCTCGCCCTGGCCTCCGGCAAGCTCGGCGAGGATGACCTCGCCGCTTGGATCCGCGCCCGCATCCGTCCGCCGGGCTGATCCGAAGGTCCGCCCGATCTAGCCTTTCGGCCGGCTGCGGCCTAGGTTGCGCGGCGAGCGGCGGTGGCCGCACAGGAAGGTGACACCATGAACGCCCACGACCGAGTCCCGCCCAAGGCGGCATCCTTCCTGTGGGACGACCCGCTGCTCCTCGACGACCAGCTCACCGACGAGGAGCGCATGATCCGCGACACGGCGCGGGACTACGCTCAGGAGAAGCTTCAGCCGCGCGTGCTCGCCGCCTACCGCGACGAGGCTGTCGAGCCCGAGATCTTCGCCGAGATGGGCGCGCTCGGCCTGCTCGGCGTGACCCTGCCCGAGGACTACGGCTGCGCCGCGGCATCCTATGTGTCCTACGGGCTCGTGGCGCGCGAGGTTGAGCGCGTCGATTCCGGCTACCGTTCGATGATGAGCGTGCAGTCCTCGCTTGTGATGTTCCCGATCCACGCCTACGGCAGCGAGGCGCAGCGCAAGACCTACCTGCCGAAGCTCGCCTCAGGCGCCTGGATCGGCTGCTTCGGCCTGACCGAGCCGGATGCCGGCTCGGACCCCGCCGGCATGCGGACCCGCGCCAGGCGCAGCGGGGGCGGCTACGTCCTGTCGGGCGCCAAGACCTGGATCTCCAACTCGCCCATCGCGGACGTCTTCGTGGTCTGGGCCAAGTCGGACGCCCACGACGGCGCCATCCGCGGCTTCGTGCTGGAGAAGGGCATGAAGGGCCTGTCGGCCCCGCGCATCGGCGACAAGCTGTCGTTGCGCGCCTCCGTGACGGGCCAGATCATCATGGAGGATGTCAAGGTCGGCGAGGAGGCGCTCCTGCCCGGCGTTTCGGGCCTCAAGGGGCCGTTCGGCTGCCTCAACCGCGCCCGTTACGGCATCTCCTGGGGCGTGATGGGTGCTGCGGAGGATTGCTGGCACCGCGCGCGGCGCTACACGCTGGAACGCCAGCAGTTCGGGCGTCCGCTCGCCGCCACGCAGCTCATCCAGAAGAAGCTCGCCGACATGCAGACCGAGATCGCCCTCGGAGTCCAGGCCTCGCTGCGGGTCGGCCGGCTGTTCGACGAGGGGCGCGTGACGCCCGAGATGATCTCCCTCGTCAAGCGCAACAATTGCGGCAAGGCGCTCGACATCGCGCGAGTGTCACGCGACATACACGGCGGCAACGGCATCACGGCCGAATACGGCGTCATGCGCCACAGCCAGAATCTCGAGACGGTCAACACCTACGAGGGCACCCACGACGTCCACGCCTTGATCCTGGGCCGCGCCATCACCGGGATCCAAGCCTTCGGCTGATCTCTGGCAGGGGCGCCGCCCGCGCGGCGCCCGGTCGAGCGTCAGTAGGCGCGACGGTAGGCGACCCGTCGGCCGTGATATTTCGACGCGTAGTGGCCGGCCGCGCAGCCCGCGGCCGCGCCGGCGAGGCCGTGGTGGGCATAGTGGCCGGCGATGCCGCCGATGAGCGCCCCGGTGAGACATCCCGCCTGGGCGGTGGCGACTGAACCCATCAGTGACAGCGCCGCGACGGCGATGGCGATCCTGCGCATGAACTCGCTTCTCCTGGTCTCGCGATTCGTCGCGCAAACGCCCGGAGTCGCGGTTCCGTTCACGGCGAGTTGCGGGGATTGTCGGGCCTGAGCCGCGGTGCCCGACTTGTCCGACAAACCGCCCGCGCTTAGATGGGTTCAAGAGTGGAGGACGCCATGAGTGGAACGATGAACGGGTCGAGCGCCCGCAAGCTGCGCTCGCAGCTGTGGTTCGACAACCCGGAGAACCCCGGCATGACGGCGCTCTACATCGAGCGCTACCTCAACTTCGGCCTGACGCCGGGCGAGCTGCGCTCGGGCAAGCCCATCATCGGCATCGCCCAGACCGGCAACGACCTCAGCCCCTGCAACCGCCACCACCTGGAACTGGCCAAACGGGTGCGCGACGGCATTCTCGCGATGGGCGGCGTGCCGATGGAGTTCCCGGTCCACCCGATCCAGGAAACCGGCAAGCGTCCGACCGCGGCGCTCGACCGCAACCTCGCTTACCTCGGCCTCGTCGAGACGCTCTACGGCTACCCGCTCGACGGCGTGGTGCTGACCACCGGCTGCGACAAGACCACCCCGGCCTGCATCATGGCGGCCGCCACCGTCAACATCCCGGCCATCGTGCTCTGCGGCGGGCCCATGCTCAACGGCTGGCACAACGGTGAGCGCACGGGTTCGGGCACCATCGTGTGGAAGAGCCGCGAGGAGATGGCGGCCGGCAACCTCGACTATGAGGGCTTCATGGAGATCGTCACCTCCTCGGCCCCCTCCGTCGGCCACTGCAACACCATGGGCACGGCTTCCACCATGAACGCGCTCGCCGAGGCGCTCGGCATGACGCTGCCGGGCTGCGCGGCCATCCCGGCGCCCTACCGCGAGCGCGGCCAGATCGCC
This sequence comes from uncultured Lichenihabitans sp., assembly GCA_964243135.1. Taxonomy (GTDB): domain Bacteria; phylum Pseudomonadota; class Alphaproteobacteria; order Rhizobiales; family Beijerinckiaceae; genus Lichenihabitans. Next base: position 5,646 of record CAXTFP010000007.1, on the reverse strand, counting down.
TACGAGACCGGCCGGCGCGCCGTCGAGATGGTGTGGGAGGACTTGAAGCCCTCCGACATCATCACCCGCGAGGCGATCGAGAACGCCATTGTGGTCAACAGCGCCATCGGCGGCTCCACCAACGCCACGATCCACATCAACGCCATCGCGCGCCACGCCGGCGTGCCGCTCGATATCGGCGACTGGGAGACGGTGGGCCACAGGGTGCCGCTGCTGGTCAACATGCAGCCCGCGGGCAAGTATCTCGGCGAAGAATTCCACCGCGCCGGCGGCGTGCCGGCCGTGGTGCACGAGCTGATGAAGCACAAGCTCGTCCACGAGGACGCGCTCACCGTCAACGGCAAGCTGTTCGGGCCCAACAACAGCCGCATCGCCTCGCGCGACCACGACGTCATCACGCCGATCGAGACGCCGCTGCGGGAGGACGCCGGCTTCATTGTGCTGCGCGGCAACCTGTTCGACAACGCCGTGATGAAGACCAGCGTGATCTCCCCTGAGTTCCAGGACCGTTACCTGTCGAACCCGCTGGATCTCGGCGCCTTTGAGGGCCGGGCCATCGTCTTCGACGGTCCCGAGGACTACCACCACCGCATCGACGACCCCGCGCTGGAGATCGACGAGCACTGCCTCCTGTTCATCCGCGGCACGGGGCCGATCGGCTATCCGGGCGGCGCCGAGGTGGTGAACATGCAGCCGCCCGCGGCGCTGATCCAGCGCGGCATCCACTCGCTGCCCTGCATCGGCGACGGGCGCCAGTCCGGCACTTCCGCTTCGCCCTCGATCCTCAACGCCTCGCCCGAGGCCGCGGCGGGCGGCGGGCTCGCCATCCTGCGCACGGGCGACCGCGTGCGGATCGACCTCCACAAGCGCACCGCCAACATGATGATCCCGGAAGAGGAGCTGAACGGGCGCCGGGCGGAGCTGCAGGGCCACGGCGGCTTCCGCTACGCCGCCAACCAGACGCCTTGGCAGGAGATCCAGCGCGGCATGGTGGACCAGTTCGACGAGGGCATGGTGCTCAAGCCCGCCGTCAAGTACCAGCGCGTGGCCCAGATCATGGGCGTACCGCGCGACAATCACTGAAGCGAGGGCGCCATCCTTCCCGATAGGGAAGGTGGCGGCCCTCCGGCCGTGATCCCGCGCGACGGGTTCAGATGGCGCTGAAGCCGTTGTCGACGTGCAGATAGGCACCGTTGATGAACGAGGCCTCGTCCGACAGCAGAAACAGCGCGGCCGCGGCCACCTCCTCGGGTTCGCACATGCGGCCCTGCTGGGCCGCGATCGCCCCCTCCGACACGTCCACGCCCATGGCCGTGAGGTCCCGGATCTCCCGCAATCCATGGGGCGTGCGGATGAAGCCGGGGCAGACTGCGTTGCAGCGCACGCGACGATCGCGATACTCGATCGCGATGGCGCGTGCGAACATCTGGCAGGCTCCCTTGGTGGTGTCGTAGAGCACCTCGCCGGGGGTCGCGAGCGTCGCCGAGATCGACGACGTGCACACGATCGCGCCCCCGCCGGCCGCGATCATCCCGGGCAGCACGGCGCGCGTCACCAGGAACATGCTCTTCACGTTGACCGCCATGAGCCAGTCCCACTCGGCCTCGGTCACGTCGAGGAAGGGCTTCACGATCAGCGTGCCGGCATGGTTGAATAGGGCTGTCACGGGGCCGAGGCCTTCGGTCACGCGCCCCACCGCCTCTTCCACCTGGCCGGCGACCGAGACGTCGGCCGCCGCGAAGACGGCGCGGTGGCCGGCGCGCAGGAGCTCCGCGGCGAGGGCCTCGCCCGCCTCGGCGTTGCGGTCGACGATCCCAACCGCGGCTCCCTCGCGGGCGAAGAGCCGGGCGGCCGCGGCGCCGCAGCCCGTGGCGCCCCCCGAGACGAGCGCGACCTTGCCCGCGAGCCGCCCCATCACGCCTCTCCCACGGCCTGCTCGGCGGCCGCGATCTGGGCCCCCCGCGCCCCGCTCCCGTCGCCGACCGGCGGGCCATTGAAGCGCCGGCGCTCCAGGCCGAACCAGACCGCGGCGGCCAGGACCAGGGCCGCGAGGGTGACGGTGAGGGCCTTATCGTTGGGCGGCTGGATGCCGATGTAGACCAGCATGACGGCGCCGAGGATGCAGAGCACGGCGAGGACGCGGTAAGCGTTGCCGAGGTCGAACGGCCCCATCCGCAGCCAGGAGCGTCGGTAGGCGAAGAGCCCGGCCGCCACCGGCAGGACGTAGGACAGGTACAGGAACATCGTGCAGACCGCCGCGATGGTCGAGTAGACGGGCGCGTAGATGGTGAACAGCACCGACAGGGTGCAGGCCGTCCAGGTCGCGACCACGGGCGTGCGGTAGCGCGGGCTGATCTTCCGCAGGCTGCCCGACGCCGGCAAACCGCCGTCGCGGGCGAAGGCGAAGATCATGCGGCTCGCCGAGGTCACGCAGGCGAGCCCGCACAGGTACTGCGACACGGCGATACCGAGGTAGAGCACGAGCTTCACGGGGCCGGGCAGCACGCCCTCCATGATGGAGAAGAACGCGTTGCCGCCCTGGCCCGCGGCCTTGTCGAGGTCGGGCGCCGCCAGCACCACGGCCGCCAGCATGGCCCAGCCGAACAGCCCCGACCACAGCACCGAATGGACCATCCCGCGCGGGATCGCACGGGGAGCGTCGATCGTCTCCTCGGCCGTGTGGGCTGAGGCGTCGAAGCCCGTCACCGTGTAGGCCGGCAGCAGGAGGCCGAGCAGGAACAGATACGACATGCTGGAGGCGGCCGGCCAGACCCCGCCGCCGGCGTCGCCCGAATAGTCCTTGAAGGTCCACAGCCGGGCCACGTCGATGTGGGGCGCGTAGAAGAGCAGGGCCAGCGTCAGGGCCACCGAGAAGGCGAAGATGATGTAGCCGGACACGTCCGTCAGCTTCGACGTGAGGCGGATGCCGAGGTGGTTGAACAGGGCCTGCGAGAAGGTGATGAGGCAGACCAGAGCCGTCTGCACCGCGACCGAGTAGGCGGTCGGGGACGCGGGCGTCAGGGCGGCCGTGTCGACCCCGAGATAGGGGAAGATGGCCCCGACCAGGAACAGGTAGGTCCCCACGTTGATGGCCGCCAGGACGGTCACGAGGCCGAACAGGTTGAGCCAAGCCGTCAGCCAGCCCAGCCCGCGCCCGCCGAGGATCGAGCCCCAGTGGTAGAGCCCCCCGGCCGTCGGGTAGGCCGAGCCGATCTGCCCCATGGCCAGGGCGAAGAACAGCGAGAACAGGCAGGCGAGCGGCCACCCGAGGCCGATCGCGGCGCCCCCGACGCTGCTCAGGCCCTGGCTGAACGAGTTGATGCCGCCCGACAGGATGCAGATGATCGAGAACGAGATCGCGAAGTTCTGGAACGTCCGCATGCCGCGCAGGAGTTCCTGCGCGTAGCCCATCGAATGCAGGATCCGCTTGTCCTGATCCTCCGCTTCCCGCGCGACGCCCGCGTCGTCCTTCAATCCGAGCCGCGACATGACCGCCTCCGTGCATGATTCTTGCAAGACGCGTGAAGCTCGCAAGCCCGCGGCAGCCTGGGAATGTATCTGAAGGTATAGAGGGATGGTGGGGACGGACCTCGGCCTCCTGGCGGCCTGGAGCGAGGCTGCCGCGGGCCTGATGGGGCGGCTGGACGAGCCCTGCCTGCCGGCGCTGCTGGACGAGGCGCTGTTGCGCGTCGTGCCCTTCGACCTGTCGGTCGCCTTCGCCTACCCGGACGGCGTCGGTCCGATGATCCTGTTCGACGGCTTCCGCGAACGGAAGCCCGACGCGCCTCTCAGGGCCTACCTCAACGGCACCTACCTGCTCGACCCCTTCTACCTCGCCTGCACGGCGCGGCAGAAGTGCGGCCTCTACCGCATGCGGGACTGCGCGCCCGACAGCTATTTCGAGAGCGAGTACTTCCATTCCTGGGAAGTCCACCCCTGCATCTCGATGGAGAGCGGGTCGCTCGCGGAGGAGATCGCCTATCTGTTCGACCTGCCGGACGGTCCCATGGTGGCCTACTCCCTCATGAGGAGCAACGGCAGGCCGGCGTTCAGCGAAGCCGAACTCGCCGTCCTGCGGGCCGTCGAGCCCGTCGTCGTGCGGGCGCTGCGCCATCACTGGAGGGATCGGCACCCGCCGCCGGGGCGACGGGATCATGGGGAGAGCGTGTCCGCGCGGTCGGGCGAGGCGATCGAGGCGGCCTTCGCGACGTTCGCGGCCGAACGCCTGACGCGCCAGCAACAGCGGATCGTGCAACTCGTGCTGCGAGGCCACAGCAACGCATCGGTCGCGCGCAACCTCGGCATCTCCGAGGGAACGGTGAAGAACCACCGCCATGCCATCTATGATCGCCTCGGCGTCGGCACGCAGTCCGAACTCTTCGCGCTCTTCGTCAGGCACGTCGCCGGGTGACTGTCGATCGTCCACGGACGACCGGCTTGTGGCGAACGTCATAGGCATGCCGAGTGCCGATCACGGCAGAGGTGGTGGCCACCGAACCTCCGTCCGCTCCAGCTTGGGATCACCAGATGCGTGTGACGACCTCGTCGAACACGGAGTCCGACGACACGATCGACAGACCCATATGCCGCGCGGTCGCGGCCAACATCCGGTCGAAGGGATCGCGATGAGCCCACTCCATCCCACCGGCTTTCATACAGATCCCTTCATCGAGAGGGATGATCTGTGAACCCTGCGCAGCGATATAGGGGATCAATTGATCGATGTAGGGCTTCATCTCGGGCCACCGACCGATACGCACTTTCTGCGTGATCTCGAAAAGGCTGATCGCGCTGATGAAGACTTGGTCGGCCGCGACGATAGCGGCGATCGCTCTCGTCGAGAGTCTCTCGCTGCCCTGCAGGGACCAAGAGAAGCTGCAGGTGTCCAGAAGGACGGCATCAGACATCGTTCGAGGCATCGCCCTCCCATGATGCCAGATCTTCCTCGCTCATCGGCTCCCGAAAGTCTGGTATGGGTCCTTTGAGTTGATCCGCCATCACGCCGAATCTGAACTTCGTCTTGAAGATGGGGACGAGTTTGACGAGAAGCTCACCCTCATCGGAGATGATGACGTCCTCACCCCGGCGCGCCGCCTCAATCAGATCATGCAGACTGCCTTCGGCGTCATCGATCGTGACCTGCATCGGACGACTCCTCCGCCCCCCACTCCGAAGGTCATCATAGCGCCGCTGGGCCAGGAACGACAACGGCGGGGACCAGTCCCGCCGCGCATGGATCGCGTCTCGATCGAAACGGCTCCTCAACCCTGGCCGGCCGCGGCCTCCGCTTTCGGTCCGCCGCGCGACACGCCGACCTTGGCGGGGCGCAGCACGCGCTCGCCGATGACGTAGCCCGTCTCCATCTGCTGCACCACGGTGCCGGTCGGCACCGTCTCGTCCGGCATCTCGAACAGGGCCTCGTGGCGGTTCGGGTCGAAGCGCTGGCCCACCGTCTCGATCGGCTTCACGCCGAAGCGGGCCAGACGCGACAGCAGATCCCGCTCGGTCAGCTCCACGCCCTGCACGAAGGAATGGACCGCCGCCGACGCCCCCTCCTTGGCCTCGGCCGGCAGGCTCGACAGGGCGCGCTGGAGGTTGTCGGCCGCGCTGACCATCTCGCGCGCGAAGGACGACACGCCGTAGCTC
>CAXTFP010000006.1:16104-16824 GCA_964243135.1 uncultured Lichenihabitans sp. | reverse complement strand
GCCACACCCCGTCCCGCAGCCGCTCGCCACCGGGCGAAGTCCGATGTCCGGCGTCCGACGCCGCCCGTCGAACTTTTCCGTTGACGAGACTGATGAAATCGACGGACTTTCACCCTGCCGCGTCACGGAGTCTCCGTGTTCTGGTGAGCAGCCGGATTCGCAAGCCTGGGTGAGACGGACCGGGGCACCAGACCTGTTGTGACGGAGGATGTATAGATCTCAGCTATAGGGCCGGAGTCGATGCCGTGACGCACGAGATGACCGTGTCCGCGCGCTACGGATCCGGCATGCTGCTTGCTAGCCGACCGCAGCGCGGCGACCGTCCGATCACGACCGAGGAAACGACACCGTCATGACAAACACCCGATCGAACCCGCCTGGTGCGTCAGGCCTCATCCTGGACCGCCGCGAGCTCATGGCCGGCGCCGGCGCGCTCGGCCTCGCCTTCGGCGCCCTGGGCGGCCCCGCCCTCGCGGAGGACGCCCCCAAGAAGGGCGGCACGCTGCGCCTCGGCATGGAGGGCGGCAGCGCCTCCGACAGCCTCGATCCGCGCACCTACGCGGATTCCGTGCCGATCTCCTACGGCTACCAGATCTGGAACGGCCTCGTCGAGATCGACAAGGACGGCAACGCTTCGGGCGAACTCCTCGAATCCTGGGAAACCAAGCCCGGCGCCACCGAGTGGATCTTCAACGTCCGCAAGGGCGTGACCTTCCATTC
>CAXTFP010000006.1:0-16094 GCA_964243135.1 uncultured Lichenihabitans sp. | reverse complement strand
ACGCCGACGACGTCATCTATTCGCTGAACCTGCACCGCGGCCAGACCAAGTCGGCCGCGAAGGACCTGCTCAGCGCCATCACGGACATCAAGAAGCTCAGCGCCAACCAGATCCAGATCACCCTGTCGTCGGGCAACGCCGACCTGCCCTACAATCTGTCGGACTACCACATCCTCGTGGTGCCTGACGGCTTCACGGACTTCTCCAAGCCCGACGGCACCGGCGCCTACGCGCTGGAAAGCTTCCAGCCCGGCGTGCGCATCCTCACCAAGAACACCGGCCACTATTGGAAGACCGGCCGCGGCTGGTTCGACAGCATCGAGCTGCGCTACATCCCGGATGCCGCGGCCCGCACCCAGGCGCTGATGTCCGGCCAGGTCGACGCCGTCAACCGGCTCGACCCCAAGACCGTCGGCTTCGTGATGAAGTCGCCGCGTGTCGACGTGCTGCAGACCAAGGGCACGGGCAACCGCTTCGCCTTCGTGGCCCTGTGCGACGACCCGGCCTACACGTCGAACGACGCCCGCATGGCGCTGAAATACGGCATCGACCGGCAGAAGATCGTCGACACCGTCTACAAGGGCTACGCGTCGATCGGCAACGACACGACGATCGGGCCGGCCAACAAGTATTTCGCCCAGAACACCCCCGCCCACACCTACGATCCGGACAAGGCCGCCTTCCTGTGGAAGAAGGCCGGCAACCCGCACTTCGCCCTGCAGGTGTCGGAGGGCGCCTTCTCGGGCGCCACGGACGCGGGCGTGCTCTACCAGGAGGCCATGAAGAAGGCCGGCATCGACGTCGAGGTCAAGCGCGTGTCGGGCGACGGATACTGGGACAACGTGTGGCTCAAGGCGCCATTCTGCGCCGTCTACTGGGGCGGCCGCCCCAGCGTCGACCTGCAGCTCTCGCAGACCTTCATCTCGACCGCGAACTGGAACGACACGCACTGGCACGACACGGCCTTCGACAAGCTGGTGGTCGACGCCCGGGTCGAGCTCGACGACGCCAAGCGCAAGGAGATGTACGCCCAGGCCCAGCACATGATCGCCGACAACGCCGGCATGGTATGCTTCGCGGTGGGCGACTACCTCGACGGCTATTCCAAGAAGGTGAAGGGCACGGCCCCTCACCCGCGCTACGACATGTGCGACCAGCGCGTGGCCGAGAAGGCGTGGTTCGCCTGACGCGCCGCCGGGATCCGGACGGGCTCGCGCCCGCCCGGGTCCCGGCCCGCACCGTTTCGCGCCGCACTCGCCGGACGGACGGGAGCCGACCGTGACCCGCACCTCCGGCCCGCGGCGGCGCCCGGCCGAACCCCATCCGCGCCCCGAAAGGACCCATCCGTGATCCGCATGATCCTGTCGCGCATCGGTCTCGGGCTGATCACGCTGCTCGTCGTCTCGGTCGTGATCTTCGTGCTGACGCAGATCCTGCCGGGCGACGTCGCATCCTCCGTGCTGGGCCAGGGCGCGACGCGCGAGAACCTCGCGGCCTTCCGCCACGAGCTCGGCCTCGACCAGCCTGCCATCCTGCGCTATTTCAGCTGGCTGACGGGCGTGCTGCACGGCGACTTCGGCGTCGCCCTCACCAACAAGCAAAACATCATCGAGGTGCTGGGGCCGCGCTTCAAGAACACGCTGTTCCTGGCCGGCTACGCGGCCCTGCTGGCCCTGCCGCTGGCGATCGGCTTCGGCATCCTGGCGGCGATCCGCGAGGGGCGGCTCACCGACCGCCTCGCCAACATCCTGGCGCTGCTGGCCATCTCCATGCCGGAGTTCTTCGTCGGCTACCTGCTGATCCTCAACCTCGCGGTGAACCACGAGTGGTTCCCGTCGCTGGCGACGGTGAGCGCCGACACGTCCTTCGGCGAGCGGGTGTGGGCCGTCACGCTGCCGGCCGTCACGCTGACCTTCCTGGTCACGGCCCACATGCTGCGCATGACGCGCAACTCCGTACTGTCCACCATGTCGACCGCCTACGTCGAGATGGCGTTCCTGAAGGGGCTCAGCCGCGCCCGGGTGGTGACGCGCCACGCCCTGCCCAACGCGGCCTCGCCCGTCATCTCGGTCATCGCGCTGAACCTCGCCTACCTCGTGGTCGGCGTCGTGGTGGTGGAGAACGTGTTCACCTATCCGGGCGTCGGCCAGTACATGATCGACGCCGTGACCAAGCGCGACGTGCCGGTGATCGAGGCCTGCGGCATCGTCTTCGCGGGCGTGTTCATCACGCTGAACACCTTCGCGGACGTGATGGCGATCGTGCTCAACCCCCGCCTGCGCCACCCCCGCTGAGGACTGCCGCCATGACGCTCTTCGGCCACAAGGCGCCCCTCACGGCGGTCGTCGGGCTCGCCATCATCCTGCTGAACCTCGTGGTGGCGCTGGCCGGGCCCTATCTCGCCCGCTACGGCGAAACCGAGGTGGTGGGCGGCGGCTGGGACGCGGCCTCGGCCGCGGCCTGGTTCGGCACCGACCAGATCGGGCGGGACATGTTCACGCGCCTCATCTACGGCGCCCGCATGACGATCGGCATCGCCTTCGTGACCACGATCCTGTCCTTCGCCATCGGCATCACGCTGGGGCTGGTGGCGGCCGTGGCGGGGCGGTGGGTCGACACGCTGATCTCGCGCATGGTCGACGTGGTGCTGTCGATCCCGCTGCTGATCTGGGCCCTGATGATCCTCAACGTGCTGGGCCAGTCGCTGTTCTCGCTGGTCATCACCATCGGCTTCCTCGATTCCACCCGCGTGTTCCGCCTGGCGCGGGCGCTGGGGCTCAACCTCGTGTCGCTCGACTTCGTGGAGGTGGCGCGGATGCGCGGCGAGGGCCTGTGGTGGGTCATCAGCCGCGAAGTGCTGCCCAACGCCGCCGCCCCGCTGATGAGCGAGTTCGGCCTGCGCTTCTGCTTCAACTTCCTGTTCATCGTGGCCCTGAGCTTCCTCGGCCTCGGCGTGCCGCTGCCCTACGCGGACTGGGGCGGCATGGTGAAGGACAACGTCGGGGGCATCTCGTTCGGCCTGCCGGCCGCCCTCTACCCGGCCGGCGCCATCGCGCTCCTCACGGTCGGCATCAACCTCGTGGTCGACTGGTTCCTGTCGATCGACGCCCGCCCGTCCGGCGCCCAGGCCGAGATGTAAGGAGGCTCCACCATGGCCGACGATCAGATCCTCTGCCTCGAGAAGCTCCGGGTCGAGACCATCACGGGGCGCGTGCTCGTCGACGACGTCGACGTGACGCTGAAGCGCGGCGAGATCTTGGGGCTGATCGGCGAGTCGGGGGCCGGCAAGTCCACCATCGGTCTGGCCTCCATGGCCTATGCCCGGGCCGGCATGCGGATCACCGGCGGCACCATCACGCTGGCCGGCACGGAGCTCCGGGCCTCGACGGCCCTCTACCGGCGCCACACCCGTGGCAAGAGCATCGCGTACATCGCCCAGAGCGCCGCGGCCTCGTTCAACCCCAGCATGACGCTGATGGACCAGGTCTGCGAGGCGCCGGTGATCCACGGCGTGATGGTGCGCGAGGAGGCCGAGGTCTACGCCCGCAAGCTGTTCCGCACCCTGCAGCTCCCGAACCCCGACACGATCGGCGCCCGCTATCCGCACCAAGTGTCGGGCGGGCAGCTCCAGCGCGTGATGGCCGCCATGGCGATGAGCTGCCGGCCGGACGTCATCGTGCTGGACGAGCCCACGACGGCGCTCGACGTGACCACGCAGATCGAGGTGCTGGCGCTGCTGCGCGACCTCATCCGCGAGTTCGGCACGGCCGGGCTCTACATCACGCACGACCTCGCGGTGGTGGCGCAGATCGCCCACCGCATCATGGTGCTGCGCCACGGCAAGATGGTGGAATGCGGCGACGCGAAGCAGATCCTTGAGGCCCCGCGCACTGACTACTGCCGCGCCCTCGTCAACGAGCGGCGCGAGGCCGAGCACCTGACCCTGTCGGTGCCCGACAAGGCGGCCCGGCCGATCCTGCGAGTGTCGAACGTCACGGCCGGCTACGGCACGGCCGCGCGCGCCAAGGGCGCCGTGGCGGTCGTCAAGGACGCCTCCTTCGACCTCGCCAGGGGCGAGACGCTGGCGATCGTGGGCGAGTCGGGCTCGGGCAAGAGCACGATGGCGCGGATCGTCACGGGGCTGCTGCCGCGCTGGAGCGGCACCATCGAGCTCGAAGGCAAGGTGCTGCCCGCGGCCCTGGCCCAGCGCCCGAACGACATCCTGCGCCGCCTGCAGATGGTCCACCAGATGCCCGACACGGCGCTGAACCCGCGCCAAACCCTGGCGCAGATCATCGGGCGGCCGGTGTCGCTGTTCTTCCGCAAGTCGGGGGCCGAGGCGCGGGCGCGCGTGCTCGAACTGCTGCGCCTCGTGGGCCTGCCCGAGGAGTTCGCCGACCGGCGTCCCGGCCAGCTGTCGGGCGGGCAGAAGCAGCGCGTGTGCATCGCCCGGGCGCTCGCGGCGGAGCCCGAGGTCATCATCTGCGACGAGCCCACCTCGGCGCTCGACCCCCTGGTGGCCGAGGAAGTGCTGAAGCTGCTCAAGGGCCTGCAGGACCGGCTCGGCCTCGCCTACGTGTTCATCACCCACGACCTCGGCACGGTGCGCCGCATCGCCCAGCGCGCGGCCGGGATGCTGAATGGAGAGATCATCGCGCAGGGGCCGACAGACGAGATCTTCGCGCCGCCCTTCCACCCCTACACCGAGAAGCTGCTGCTGTCGGTGCCCGAGATGCACACGACTTGGCTCGACGAGATCCTGGCGCGGCGCGGCGGCGCGGCCGGCCTCGTGGCGGCCGCGGCGGCGGTGGACCGGACGGCCGACCCGGCCGTCGCGGCGCGCGTCGCCGCGGGCGACACGGCGTCGGTCGCGGAGACGGAGCGGCTCGCCGCCCTGGAGGTGCTGGGCGAGGGACGGGGCGAGGCGGGCTTCCCGGACCTCCAGGAGGAGGTGCGCAACGTGAAGGGCATGCTGGAGATCTGATCCGGACCCTGGAGGGCCCGCCCTGCGGCTGGGTTCGGGGCGGAGTTCCGGGACGAGCTACGGCTTTCTGTTCATCCGAGTCTCATCGCGCCTAACCCCTGGCACGACCGACTTGGTTTGCCGCCTATGCGGTTGGGATGGTGGACTTATGATCGGATGAACCATGTCCATGGTTTTCCGATCCGGAACATCGACTTGTTCTTTGTGCGTGAAAACGCGAGGGGATGCGGTGTAGGACGTGCCCTGCTCAAAGCGATCGCTCGTGATGCTAGATTGTCGGCCTGTCAACGTGTGACGGTCGGAGCTGAACCAGATAATGAAGGCGCGAACGCCTTTTATCACCGAATGGGTTTCGATCTTCACCGTCCCGCAGCAAACCGCTATGTGGTATCAGGAGCCGCTCTCGACCGACTTGCTGTTGTATAGGTTAGAATCGGCGCACCAAGGAGCTCATCCTGACGGTTGTTCGAGGTGTACCTCAAGCGACTTGGTTAGGACGGGGCCTCCCGCGTCGGTTTTCCTGGGGTAGACCTCAAGCGGACCGCGCAAAAAGGTCCCCTTCCGCGCGCTCATGGCGGGGCCCGGGTATTTCGCTGCTCGTCCGCTCTGCGTGTATGTCGCGATCTAAGGAGCCTGGACAGGCATTGACCTCACAGCCTTGGAGATGCGAATGAGCACAGTAGGCAGCATTCAAACTCTGAAAGCAACGGTCCTGTCGGACTTCGAGGTGGCGCATACCCTGATCCAAAAGATGGCTATATGGGACGTTGCCGAGACTGCTGCACTTAGCTATCCATGCGATGATCTTGCGGCGAGCGTATATTCTGTTCCAGCCGATGGGCTAGCGCGAAAGTTCGGCGGTGCCGATGCTGGTCTGTTTGTTGCCCGCGCTGAAGACGGCGAGCCGGCCGGCTGCCTGGCATTCGCGCGCTTCGCGGAGGGGAACGGTGAGGTACAGAAGCTGTTCGTTTGCTCCCGGTATCGTGGCCAAGGCGTGGGAAATGCGCTCATGGAAGCGGTGCTCACCGACATGAAATGTGTTGGCTACGCAGTGGCGCAGCTCGAAACCGTCTCGTTCATGACGAGTGCGATCGGGCTCTATCGCGTTTTTGGTTTCTCACCGTGCGAGATGTACCGACCGGCACCGGAAGGCTTGCAGCCTATCACGCTATACATGCGAAGAATGCTTTGACGCGCCACCTGCTATCACCATTGCCCAGCTTCGCGTAGATTTCCCGCTTTCAAAACTCAAGAGTTTCGCACCACGCTTCCGACCACTGACAGGCTTGCATCTTCCTGGTGCATAGGTCCAGTGCATTCATCGCGCAAAAACCTCCCTTTTTGCGCGGTTGGGACTCCTTCTGTAAGCTGTTAATACAAAAAAAGCTGGATCGCCCAAAAAGGTGCGCTCATAATCCAAGCATAAAAATGGCTATGCCCGCGTCTCGACGGCAGACCAGAAGGTCGCCCTGCAACACGATGCCCTGAGGGCGGCCGGCTGCGAGTTCATCCATGATGACAAACTCTCAGGCGCGACCCGGAACCGACCCGGCCTGATGGCTGCCCTCGATGCCTGCCACGCTGGAGACGTGCTGGTGGTGTGGAAGCTGGACCGTCTTGGCCGCACCACGTCCGAGTTGCTGCGCCTGGTCGAGGAACTGAACGGGCGCGGGGCGGATTTTCAAGTGCTGACCGGCAAGGATGCCGCGATCGACACGACGCGGCCGGAAGGCAAGCTCATTCTGGCCGTGTTCGCCGCCATTGCCGAGTTTGAGCGGGAACTGGCGGACGAGCGAACTCGCGAGGGCGTAGCGGACGCCAAGCGACGCGGCAAGCGCCGCGGTCGCCCTAACCGCCTCGATCCGGACAAGCTGGACTTGGCGCGACGATTGATTAGTGAGGACAAGGGTCAAGCGGAAGCGGCCCGCGTGGTCGGCGTTGGCCCTGCCACGTTGCGGCGCGTGCTCAACAAAAGCGGTACTTCCCATGAATTTTGAAATCATATCGGATGAGGAGTTCGACAACCTTCCTCCCGATAACGAGCGATGCTTCATCGATTTTGAGGCCATAAACCGCCGCAACATGAACAAAATGATCAACAACGACACGTCCAGCAATTTCGACGATGTTCTCAGACAGCAATACATGGCCTCCGTGGCTGCCGCTGCCCATGAGTGCGGCATACCGAATATCATCTTCGATCCTGATGCCGAAGAGAACATCTATCAACAGTTTGGCCGCTTCAGCCTTGCCGTCCAGGGCGAAATCGCGCGGCTACGCATCAGGCAAAGGGGCGAGCGGCACCCGTACTCCGTGCTACTCACCGGCAGCACGCGAACCAAAATCGAGCATTACATTTCGCGAATACGGGACGTAGTCGCCAAGTCCAACATGGATTCCGGCCGTAAAAGCGATCTGAACAAAAAACTCGACGAGCTCGTGTCCGAGCTGAGCGGTCATCGCCTCAGCTTCGCAAAGAGCATGGCCATCCTCGCGGCTGTCATGGCCACCATGGGCAGCGTTGTCACCATCTCGGCGGATGGGCCGAGTGCGGTGGCGCACATCATGCAGCTTATTGGCGAGGACAAGGCTACGGAGGAAACCGCCGCGCGTCGTCTCGCTCCGCCGCCAAAGGCTCTACCGGCTCCCCCGAAAAGGGGCACTTTCGGCCGTGCACCTCCCCGACCGCCCTCGGATGCTCTGGACGACGATATCCCGTTCTGATCGGCCGATGTATTCCGGCGATCTATGACTCTCGGAGCTGAAATCTCTGCGCCGGATAGACTCGGTCAAACCGGGAATGCATCCGGCACCAGGCGGCAGCGGCCGGGGACAGCCAGTCGGTCAGCTCCAGGACGCTGCCGTAATGCTTCGGCAGATTCCAGGCGATAATTGGCTCATGGTGGGCGATGCGGTTGCGCAGCGTGCGGATTGGCGTCAGAGCCGTCGAGAAATCCTTGCGCCTGAGGCCCTTGCCGTTCGCCCTGCGGCCGATCCGCTGCAAGGTGGTCTGCCACAGCGTCTCGTAATCCTTGCCGAACATCGAGGTCCAGAAGCTGAAGGTGAGCGCGGCAACGATTCTGCCGGGCGTGGCCTCCTTCCGCTCCTTCTCGATATCCTCGATGGCCTTGGCCAACTGAGCAGGCTGCCACTCGCCTAGCAGCAGGCCTCCGTCGTGGAACCAGCTTTCATGCCTGGCCTCGGTCATCACGGCATGGATGCGATTGCGCAAGGCCACCTCAAGCATCTGCAAGGGCGTGTAGAGGGCTTCCGAAAGCTGCGTGTTCAGGGTGTATAGCTCGATCGCGCGGTCTCGGTCGGCGCCAGCCCAGGCGAGATAGCGGCCGAACCGTTCAAGAGAGAGCGCATGTTCCAACCCGTCACGGGAAGCTGCCTTCTCCTCACCCTCTTGCATTTTCTTCTCCACCGCGCTACGTTGACATCCGTACACCCCGGTACCGTCTCTGCCCTAGGCATGCGGCCGGGGTAATTTTTTGACCCATCACTTCTTCAGGCCCTTGGGGGTCTGCAACGCGGCCTTGCCCTCCTCGCGCTGCTTCTTCTCGGCCGCGAACTCGGGATCCAGGGCCTTGATTTTTGCCACCAGGCCGTCAAGATGGTAGATGTTGGTGTTCCAATCGCCGGCCGAGGTTTTGCGCTGCTCGCGCATGACGTAACCCGCCTGCTCCAGCTCGCGGATGTTGGTCTGGATAGTTTTGTCCGTGACACCCATGCGCTTCGCCAAGTCCTTTTTCGACGGAAACGGCTTACGCGTGGGTTCGTGCCAGTAACCCAGAAGCTGAATAAGTATGTTCATCTGCATGGGCGTGATGCGGAGCCCTCGTTGCCCCTGGATGAGAATTGACGGGATGGCCCCATAGCCATTGCCATAGACAGCCTTGCCCCATATCCGCTCGTTCGAGGATGGCTTTTTGGTTTCATGATTGGGAAAGATGATCTCGGCTTTGGCGTTACTGACACCCATGATGCATTGTCTCCTTTCTGCAAGACATACGTGGGTGCATTCGCGCTTTCAATGTACGCTCAAGGGTCGAGATGGTCAGAGGTATGGAAGCGGACTGCCGCACCCGAACTGCGTTCATTGAGTTATATAGGCTTTGAGCTATACGGTTACGCTGCTTTGCTGGATGGATTCTGACCAGTCCTCGGGAAGCCGTGTTCCTGACCGGTAGGATGGGAAAATTACCCACCCTCCATAATCGCATCGCATCTCCTCGTATGACCTTTCTTCCCTCGTAATGTCCTTAAATTGCAAGATTTGAAAAGATGGGAGAAAAAAGGTACACCCTGTCTTCCCTGATCGTTAGCCTCGCCACGTCTGCTGCGCCGCAACCCACTGCCGTTCGCTATGGGCATACCTAACCGAGGCAGGGTGTCTTGCCCTTGAGTGGTGATCTGATGCTTCACCCTAAGGATCTTGCGCTCGTTGCAGAAGCGCGTGACGCCATCCGCCGCCGCTACCGAGCAGGCTGGCACGTCGTCGGCGCCGCGCTGCGGACGCGCCACGGCACGGTGTTCACAGGTGTGCACCTGGAGGCCATGTAGGGCGTATAGCAGTCTGCGCCGAGGCCATAGCTCTTGGCCGCGCCGCCACGGAGGCGGGCGACACGGATATCGAGAGCATCGTCGCGGTCTATCATCTGCCCCCGGCCACGGCCGATCAGGTGCCGCCCGTGGTGGCGCCTTGTGGCATGCGCCGGAAGATGATCGCCGACTACTCACCCGCGGCCCGGGTCATCGTGCCCGGTCCGAAAGGCGAACCGACCGCGGCACTGATAGCCGAGCTGCTTCCCGGCAAGTTCAGGCGCCCGGAACCGTGAGACTTTGCTTGAAGGATGGTAGGCCAGTTATCAGTCGCACCCATTAGCTTCTCTGATTATCGCATGGGTATGCCCAAGGAGAACCAACGCGGGGTCTTTTCCCTGACCGGTTCTCATGGGGGTACATTCAAAGCGAACCGCACGAGCGCCATCGACCCCAACCGGCCGTGCCGGATCGCCTGGCCCGTCCCCGGAGCGGCCGGCCGCGGCCGGTCGGTCAGGCTTCGGGAGCATCGCACCGTGTCGCCGCGCGGTCGATCCGCATCGCGCTGACGAGCCCTCCCGCGAGGGCGAGAACGGCACTGACGGCGAGACCGATCCGAGGCGCGACGTCCGGCGACGCCAGGGTGAATAGCAGGGCCATGATCGCCGAGCCTGCCGTTGACCGGAAAGGTGGGCGGTGTCCTGCAGGCCTCCGGTCGATCGGACGGGCGCCCGGAGATCGGACCGGCGATGGCCGCAACGGGGACTGACGGTCGGCCGCAGGTCACGCCGGCAGGGCTGCCACCCGCTCCATGGCCCGCCGGAGGCTCGTCACGGGGTCGTCCGGCATCGCGTCTGAACGCCAGCCGACGATCCCGTCCGGGCGGACCAGCGAGAAACGCCCCGTGTTCGACTTGCACTCTTCTTCGGGGCTCTGCCCTGACCGCGAAAGGCCGAGGGCCTTCCGAAACCATCTTTGGATCTACGGCCGCGACAGGCCGATGCCCCGCCCCGCTTCGGCCGGCCGCGGCAGGCCCGCGTGGGCCCTGGCGAGACGCTCCATGGCGGTCCGCACCGCACCCTCCGCCGGGACGCTGCGGCCGGCCGCCGTGTCGACGTGGAGCAGCATCTGCTCGGCAGAAGCCAGCACGGCGCCGTCCGCCGTCCGCCGCAGCCGGTGGAAGACGTGCAGCCGCTTGGCATCCGCCCCGAGCACCTGCGTGTCGACCGCCAGCGCTTCCCCGAGCTTGGCCTCGCCCCGGTGCGTGAGGTGCGTCTCGACCGTGTAGACGCTGCGCCGCGACGCCAGATAGGCGGCGTCGACGCCGACCAGCGCGAGCAGCGCGTCCGTGGCCTCGCCGAAGCACTGCAGATAGCGGTAGTCCGTCATGTGGCCGTTGTAGTCGATCCATTCGGGCGGCACGGTCCCGGCCCAGGTCGCCAACGGGGCGGCGTCGCCCTCCTCGGCCCGCCCCGCCAGCGCCCGCTCGTGCGCCGCCACCACGGCGCCGGCCCCGTAGTCCTGCCCCCGCAGCGCCGACAGCACGGCCACGAGGCAGTCGTCGCGCCGGCGTTCGAGCTCGCGGATGGTGGCGCCGCCGGCTTGCGCGTCCGACTGGGCGGCGACGCGGTCGACGAGCGCCTCGGTCAGCTCGGGCGCCACCAGCCTCGTCCAGGGCAGCTTCAGAGCCGGGCCGAACTGCGCCAGGAAGTGGCGCATGCCGGCCTCGCCACCCGCGAGCCGGTAGATCAGGAACGTGCCCATGAAGCTCCAGCGCAGGCCCGCGCCGTAGCGGATGGCGTCGTCGATCTCCTCCGTGGTGGCGATGCCGTCCTCGACGAGCCACAGCGCTTCCCGCCACAGGGCTTCGAGCAGGCGGTCGGCCACGAAGCCGTCCACCTCCTTGCGGACCCGCAGCACCCGCATGCCGATGCGCCCGTAGAGCGCCGCTGCCCGCTCCTGCGCCTCGGGCGCCGTCCGCTCCCCGCCGCAGACCTCGACCAGCGGCAGGAGGTAGACGGGGTTGAACGGGTGGCCGACGACGAGGCGCGACGGATCCGCCATGCCGGCCGCGAGCCGGGTGGGCAGCAGTCCCGAGGTCGAGGACGCGACGACGGCGCCGGGCCGCGCCGCCCGGTCGATCTCGCCGAGCACGCGCACCTTCAAGGCCTCGACCTCGGGCAGACTCTCCACCACGAAGTCCGCCTCGGCGACCGCGTCGGCCACCGAGGCCGCGATCCGCAGCCGGCCCTCCGGCACGGCGACGCCCGGCATCAGCCGGCTCTGCGCGCGGCGCGCGTTCCCCACCACGGCGTCGAGCTTGCGGGCGAGCTCGGGGTCGGGGTCGTAGACCGCGCAGTCGTGGCCGTTGAGCAGGAAGCGCGCCGCCCAGCCGGCCCCGATGACGCCCCCGCCGACGAGGCCGATCGCTTCGCGGCCGCTCACGCCGCGCTCCCCTGGATTTGCGGCGCGCCGGGCCCGCGGAGCTTCAGCAGGTCGCGCACCGCCGCCGGCCCCATGACCGAGGCGCCCATGGCCGTGAGGATCGTGGCGGCGCGCTCCACCAGCGCGCCGTTCGTGGCCAGCACGCCGCGGTCGAGATACAGGTTGTCCTCCAGCCCGACCCGGACGTTGCCGCCGGCGAGCGCCGCCATGGCCACGTAGGGCATCTGCCGCCGCCCGATCGAGAAGGCGCTGAACACGGCGCCGGCGGGCAGGCGGTGCACGAGCGACATCAGCGTCAGCGGGTCGTCCGGCGCGCCGTAGGGGATGCCGAGGCAGAGCTGGACCATGGCGGGCCCGTCGATCAGCCCCTCGCGCACGAGGGCGGCCACGAAGACGAGGTGGCCGGCGTCGAACACCTCCAGTTCGGGCCGGACCCCGAGCGCCTGGACCTGGCGGGCCATGGCGCGGAGCGTCGCGGGCGTGTTGGTCATCACGTAGTCGCCGAGCGCGAAGTTCATCGTGCCGCAGTCGAGCGTGCAGATCTCGGGCCGCAGTTCGGCCACGTGGGCCAGGCGCTCGGTCGGGCCCACCATGTCGGTGCCGCCGGGGTCGAGGGGCAGGGGGGTCTCGCCCGCGCCGAACACCACGTCGCCGCCCATGCCGGCCGTTAAATTGACGATCACGTCCGTGCCGGAATCGCGGATGCGCTCCACCACCTCGCGGTAAAGGTGGAGCGCGCGCGACGCCTTGCCGGTCTCGGGGTCGCGGACGTGGATATGCGCGATGGCGGCGCCGGCCCGCGCGGCCTCGACGGCCGCGGCCGCGATCTGTTCGGGTGTCACCGGCAGGTGCCGGCTCCGGCCCGCCGTGTCACCCGAGCCCGTGACCGCGCAGGTGATGAAGACGCTGGAGTTCATGCCGCGCGGTGCTCCCGGTTCGGATCCGCCCGATGATCGTCCGGCGGTGCCCGGGCGGCTTGACGCCCCGCGACGCTTCCCCGTCCGGAATGCGACCTCGCGCGTTGCAACGCCGGAGGTCGCGTTCTTGCATGCGCGCGCCCATCACGGGCGGCGGAGGGACGCGACATGGCGGGGGACGAGCATCACGGCGTCGAAGTCACCGAGAACCTGTGGATCCCGATGGGCGACGGGGCGCGCCTCGCGGCCCGGCTGTGGCTCCCGGCCGGGGCGGGTCCCGTCCCGGCCATCCTCGAATACATCCCCTACCGCAAGCGCGACGGCACGCGCGGCCGCGACGAGCCCATGCACGGCTTCTTCGCGGCAGCCGGCTACGCGGCCCTGCGGGTCGACATGCGCGGCTCGGGCGATTCCGACGGGCTGCTCGACGACGAGTACCTGGCCCAGGAGCAGGACGACGCCCTCGACGTCATCGCCTGGATCGCCGCCCAGCCCTGGTGCTCGGGGGCTGTGGGCATGATGGGCAAGAGCTGGGGCGGCTTCAACGCGCTGCAGGTGGCGGCGCGGCGCCCCCCGGCCCTGAAGGCCATTGTCACGGTCTGCTCCACGGACGACCGCTTCGGCGACGACATTCACTACAAGGGCGGCTGCCTGCTCAACGACAATCTGTGGTGGGGCGCCATCATGCTGGCCTACCAGGGCCGGCCGCCCGACCCGGACGTGCGGCCCGACTGGCGCGCGCGCTGGCTGGAGCGACTCGACCATATGCCGTTCTGGCCGGCGCTGTGGCTCGCCCACCCGACCCGCGACGCCTACTGGCGCCACGGCTCGATCTCAGAGGACTGGGGCGCGATCCGCTGCCCGGTGCTGGCGGTGGGCGGCTGGGGCGACAGCTACACGGATGCCGTGCCGCGCATGCTGGCGAACCTCCAGGTGCCGCGCCTCGGCATCGTCGGCCCCTGGGCCCACATCTATCCGCAGGACGGCAGCCCCGGCCCCGCCATCGACTTCCTGGGCGAATGCACCCGCTGGTGGGACCACTGGCTGAAGGGCCGCGACACCGGCATCATGGGGGAGCCGATGCTGCGCGCCTTCGTCGAGGATTGGCAGGCGCCGGCCGCGACGCGCGCCGTCTCGGCCGGCCGCTTCGTCGGGATGCCCGGGCCGCCGGAGGTCACGCTGAAGCCGCGCGCCTTCGGGCTCGCGCCGGGCCGCCTGCACGATGGGGCTTCCGTGCCGGGCCGGCTCCCGTTCCGCTCGCCGCCCTGGACTGGCACCTGCGGCGGCGACTGGATGGGCACGGGCGTGGCGGGCGAGCGCCCCGGCGACCAGCGGCTCGACGACGGCCTGTCGCTCTGCTTCGACGGCGACGTCCTGCCCGAGCCGATCGAGATCCTGGGCAACCCGGTCGTGGAGCTGGAGCTGTCGTCGGACCGCCCGCAGGCGCAGCTCGCGGTGCGGCTCTGCGACGTGGCGCCCGACGGCGCCTCGCTGCGGCTCTCCTATGCGGTGCTGAACCTCGCCCACCGCGACGGCTCGGAGGCGCCGCGCCCGATGGTGCCGGGCGAGGCCGTGCGGGTCAGGGTCGCGCTCAAGATGTGCGGCCATCGCGTGCCGGCCGGCCACCGGCTGCGGCTCGCCCTGTCGAGCGCCTGCTGGCCGCTGGTCTGGCCGGCGCGCGACGACGCCACGCTGACAGTCGACACCGGATCGAGCCTGCTGCTCTTGCCGGTGCGGGAGCCGGGCGGGGCCGATGTCGCCTTCGCGCCGCCGCGCCACGGCCCGGCCGCGCCCGCGACGCGGCTCGCCGAGAGCCGGGCCGCGCGGAGCGTCGCCTTCGACCTCCTGGCCGAGACCGCCACGGCCGTCACGGAGGGGACGGGCGGGCTGTTCGGCGAGGGGGTGCTGCGCTGGGACGACATCGGCACGGAGCTGTCCCACGACCTCACCCGCATCCTCACGGTCGGCCGGGACCCGCTGTCGCCCGAAACCCGCGTCGTCCAGCGCTACGTCATGGGGCGGGACGGCTGGCGCATCCGCATCGAGACCGAGACGGCGATGAGCGGCGACGCCGAAGCCTTCACGGTCACGGGCGAACTCAGGGCCTACGAGGGAGAAGCGCTCGTCCGCACCCGCGCGTGGCGCGAGCGCGTGCCGCGGCGCGACCTGTGAGGGCGGCGATCACGCGTCCCGGCGGCCGTCCGCGGCGCCCCCCTCCTCGGGGGACCGCGGCTGGAGCAGCACCGCGACCGGCACGTCCAGCACCTCGGCCACGGCCTTCAGCGTCGAGGCCGCGATGCGGACGCTGCCCTTCTCGTAGTTCTGGACCTGCTGGACGCTCACGTCGAGCGCGGAGGCCAAGCGGGCCTGCGTGATGCCCGCCGCCATCCTGGCATCGCGGATGGCGGCCCCGATCCTGATCTCGTCTTCGACCCGTCCGACCCGCTTCTTGCCCATCGAGACCTCCGAATGAGGTCATGCTCATCGGCGAGGAAGGCGGCAACCGTGCAACCCATTTAAGGTTACGCGCGGGATGCTCGCTCAACCCGCGCGCGTCGTCCGGTGACCGTCCGGCAGGGTCGGCGGGCTCGGCCCGGATCAGCGGACCGGGATGGCCACCCGCGTCTGCGGGGGGACCCGCACGCGGTCCACGTAGACGCGCGACGCCGTGCGGCCGACCACGCAGCCGACGATTGCGCCCAGGATGGGGTGGCGTCCGGCGTAATGGCCCGCGATTCCTCCGAGGGCGGCGCCCCGCAGGCAGCCGGCCGCCTCGGCCGACGTCCCGGCCAGCGAGCCCGCCAGGGCCAGTGCGATCATCATTCCGCGCATGTGAAACTCCCGATGGATCTGTCGCGGGGAAACGGGCAGCCGTCCCCAAAGATCCCTTGTGCGGACCGGTCTCCGCGCGCCGACGGGGATCCGCGGCCGCCGGGTCCGGCCGGAACGCGCCTCCTCAGGTTTCCCGTCGGGCGCGGGGTGCTCCTTGCTTCCACCGCCGCCCTCGGCCGGAACGCTGACGCGAGACGGCGACGGATCGATCGAAAGGGACGGCTCCGTGGAGAGCGATCTCCGCAGCCACGGCCCGTGGGAGCGGACCGCGCCCTTGGCGTCCCGACCCCGCCGCTCACCGACCCCTGCGTCGAGCCGTTCCGCTTCCTGGAGAACCTGCTCGGGGATTGCGAGGCGGCGCGGCCTCAGTG
>CAXTFP010000005.1:0-17375 GCA_964243135.1 uncultured Lichenihabitans sp. | reverse complement strand
GTCGAGCAGCGCGGCCGACAGCGTCACGAGGAAGGGCGCGACCGGCGGGATGGTGAAGACGATCCGCCCGCCCTCGGCCTCCGTCATTCGACCGACCCCGTGACCGCCGCCTCGGCCTCCCCGATCGCCTCCGGCGTGCCGACGTGGAGCCAGGTGCCGTCGAGCCGGGTGCCGTAGAGCCGGCCGCGCTCCGCGGCGTCGAAGAAGAAGGGCGCCAGCCGCATCGGCGTGCCGTCCGCGAGGGCCTCGTAGGGCTCCGGCTTGACGATGCCGACCCCCGCGTAGACGAAGGGCGCGACGGTGTTCTCGGCGCGGCGTTCCAGCCGCCCGTCGGGCTCCATGGTGAAGTCGCCCGGCCAGTCGACGCCGACGCTGGTGGCGGCTTCCGCGACCAGCAGCAGCACGTCCATCCGCTCGGGGTCCCAATCGGCGAAGAGCCGGGGCAGGTTGGGGCGCGGGCCGGCGATCCACAGGGCGTCGGTGTTGCAGATGACGAAGGGGTCGCGGCCGAGCGCCGGCAGGGCGCGGCGGATGCCCCCCGCCTGGTCGAGCAGCCGCGCGCGCTCGTCCGACAGCTTCACTGCGGGCCGGGTGCGGGCCGCGAGGTGCCGCTCGATCTGGTCGGCCCGGTAGTGGACGTTGACGACCGCGCGGGCGACGCCCGCCTCGTCGAGCCGGTCCAGCATGTGGTCCAGCATGGTGCGGCCGGCGATCCGCACCAGCGGCTTCGGGAGGGCGTCGGTGACGGGGCGCATGCGCGTGCCCATGCCGGCGGCGAAGACCATGGCGGCCGAGGGAATGAAGCCCGCCATGTCAGGCGGACTCGTGGGCCGGGCCGGGCGAGGCCGCGGGCCGCGGCACCAGGGCGCGGGGCATGTAGGTCTCGTACCAGCCGCGCAGCTCGGCCAGCGCCGGATGGGCGAGGCCCTTCGTGAGGTAGCCCTCGATGCGCGGCAGCATGGCGAGGTATTGGGGCTTGCGGTCGCGCTTGTCGAGCCGGGCGAAGATGCCGAGGATCTTGGTGGCGCGCTGGGCGCCGAGGATCGCGTAGGCGCGCACGAAGCCCAGCCTGTCGAAACCCGGATCCATGCCGGCGCGCAGCGTCGCATAGGCGCCGAGCAGCTTCAGCTCCAGGGCGTCCGGCACGGTGACGCGCGCGTCCTGGAGCAGCGCCGCGAGGTCGTAGGCCGGGTGGCCGAGCACGCAGTCCTGGAAGTCGATGACGCCGACCCGCGCCAGGCCCTCCCGCCCGGCAAGCCAGATGAGGTTCGGCGAATGGAAGTCGCGTAGCGTCCAGGTGGCGTCGCGGCCCACCACCTCCCCGAAGAGCCGCGTGCAGATGGCCGTGAAGGCGTTGCGGCCGCTGGCGGGAATGGCGATCCGGCCGACGGAGGGCGCGTACCAGTCGATGACGAGTTCGGCCTCGACCAGCAGCGCGTCGAGGTCGTAGGGCGGGATGGCGTAGGTGTTCTCGCCGTCCGGCACCGTCGCGGGCAGGGGAGTGGCGTGGAGGCGCGCCAGCAGCGCCACGGCCTCGAGGTAGCGCTCGGCGATCGGCCCGCTGTCCTCGACGAAGGGCTCCGAGCCGAGGTCCTCGATGACCGCGATGCCGGCCGCGGCGTCGGCCGCGAGGATCTCCGGGGCCGACACGCCCTGGGCGCGGAGCGCCGCGTCCATGGCCAGGAAGGGCCGGATGTCGCCGGCGAGGCGGGCGATCTCGTGGTAGGGCTTGCCGAAGCGCACCACGGGCGCATCGGCGCGCGGCGGCGAGGTCATCAGCAGGGCGGTGCGGCCGTCGGGGCCGGTCAGCCGCTCGTAGGCGCGGGTGGAAGCGTCGCCGGTGAGGTAGGCGCGCGCGGCTTCGCCGAAGCCGGCCCGCGTCAGCAGGGACTCGACCGCCTGGGTCTGGGCGATGCGGGCCGAGAAGTGGCCGTAGCCCGTCACGGTGGCGGAGCGCGCCGTCTCGGGGCTATCGGGGTCGATCGTCAGGGTGACGTCGAGCCGATCCGCGGGCAGGCCGTCGCCGATGCGCTCGGCCCATTCGACGAGCAGGAGCGCCCCCTCGGCGGCCTCGTCCCAGCCGAGCTCGGCGAGCTCGGAGGCCGCGCGGATGCGGTAAAGATCGGCATGTACGATGGGGAAGGACGGCGTGTCGTAGAGCTGCATCAGCGTGAAGGTGGGGCTCGGGACTTCGAGCTCCGGCTCGCCCGCGAGGTGGCGCACGAGGGCGCGGGCGAAGGCCGTCTTGCCGACGCCGAGGTCGCCCGACAGGGTGACGAGGTCGCCCGCGCGCAGGAAATCGGCGATGCGGGCCGCGAAGCGCACCGTGTCGTCCGGCGTCGGCAGGAGCACCGACCACACTGCCGCTGGCGTCGCCAAGACCGTCGCACTCCCGCTCCCGCCCGGCGCTCCGCCCCGGCCCCGATCCGGGGCAGGCCGGCCGTGCACGCCGTCACTACACGAGGGGCCCACCATGGACAATCATGGTGAACGAGGGGTAAATCCGCGCCGTGCCGCGATCGCGACTGCCCGGAAAATGCGCGGCGGAGCTCCGTTGCACGCTTCCCGAAGGTTGACATCCGGGCCAAGGCGTTCCTATCTCTGCCACACTGATCGAAGGCCGACGACTTTGCCTCTGCGTGCCGGGTTTCCCGCGCGCTCGCTTACGACCTCCTCCCGAACGATTGGTTGCGTCGCCGCTGCACCCTGCGGCGTCGTACCCCTGACAGACTGAAAAGGATGCGGTCATGAGCACCGGCACCGTGAAGTGGTTCAATGCCCAGAAGGGCTTCGGTTTCATCCAGCCCGACGACGGCACCAAGGACGTGTTCGTCCACATCAGCGCGGTCGAGCGCGCCGGCTTCAACGATCTTCGCGAAGGCCAGAAGATCAGCTTCGAACTGACCACCGATCGCCGCTCCGGCAAGGTGTCGGCCGACAAGCTTCAGGCGGCCGAGTGATCATCTGAGCCCTGGGCCGCGCCCGGGCGGACGAAAGGAAACATCGTTGCAGATTCTGGTTCGCGACAACAACATCGAGCAGGCCCTGAAGGCGCTGAAGCGCAAGCTCCAGCGCGAAGGCGTGTTCCGTGAAATGAAGCGCCGCGCCGAATATGAGAAGCCTTCGGAGAAGCGCGCCCGTGAGCGGGCCGAAGCGATCCGCCGCGTGCGGAAGCTGGCCCGGAAGCAGGCTCAGCGCGAAGGTTTGCTGCCTGCGCCCAAGCGCAAGCCGATGATGCCCCCCCGCCCGGTGGCGCCCAGCGCCTCCTGAGCGGTCCGGAGCCGGCCCGCCATCGGGCGGACGGCGGATCGGTGGACAGTTCGAGGGGCGCGGCGCGAGCCGCGCCCCTCGGCGTTATTGAGCCGCAACTAAAGGCAGGCTCAAACGTTGTTGAATGGTCGAGCGGCCCGCATTGTTCCGCATCGACGCTGATGATCGTCCGATGGAGACGACAGAGGGCCGAGGCCCATTGGGGACTGCAAGAATGGCCGATCATTCCGAAGCCGCGCGGGCTCGCGCCGAGGCGCGGTTCGAGAAACTACAACGGACGACCCAGGAGAACGCCGCCGTCTGGGCGCAGCACGAGGCGTCCGGCGCCGAGATGCGCGAGCGGACGTCGACGCTGAAGCAGCTCCGCCTCGCCAAGGAGGCCAAGGACGCGGAGGTCGCCGCGGCCGCGGCCATCGAGAAGCTGGCCTCCAAGCGCAAGCGCAAGGTCGCCGTCAAGGCCTGACGGCCGGAGCCGGACAGGGGCCCGCTCGGCGCGCCCCATCCCGGTCAGGCGCGGGCGTCCGCGCCGCGGATCAGCCGGCCGAGATCGGCCAACTGGTCGTGATGCAGCAGCAGGACGCCGTTGACCTGGGCCAGTTGCCGGGCAGACCGCGTGAAGCTGGCATTGGACACGACGGCGGCATGATCGCCGGCGTGGAACCCGACCGCCGCGTGAGCCTCCTGCACGGCCTTGTTGGCGATCGGCCGCGCGTGGAACTTGCACTGGATGATCACGCGGCGGCCCGATGCCTCGGCGATGAGGTCGGCGCCCTGGTCGCCCGTGACGGGCGTCGTGTCGACCCGCCAGCCCTCGGCCTGCAGCAGGTTCCGGCACAGGGTCTCGTAGTGTTCGCCCGAGATGATGTCGGCGTCGCCGACCGGGGCGCCGTCCTCCTGCGCGTGCAGGGTGGCGAGCAGCATCCGCGTCAGCCTCGCCCAGCTGTCCGTGCCCCTGGTCACGCCGTCGACGCGCAAGCCGCGGGCGCGGGCTTCGCGCAGGACAACGTGCCCGATGAAGTAATCGACGTGGTCGATCCAGGGCTGGAGCTGGTAGTTGCCGTAGCCGTCGTGGATGACGAGCTGCTTCTGCTTCACGGCCAGCAGGCGCGCGTAGCGCAGGGTCACGTCCCGGGCGACCCGCACCAGCCGCGACCGGCGGCGCACGGTGAACCAGATCCGGCCGGCGACGCCCGCCAGCACGACCGAGCCCGCCAGCGCTACGCCTTCCGCCCCGCCGATCATGCCGCCCCGGCTCCCGCCTCCATGCCGCGGCAGGATAGGGCATCGCGGCGCTGAAATGAACCGGGGCGCCTCACTCCGCGGCCGTGACGCTCGATATGTCGGCGCGGGTCGCCGGGAAGATGCAGGTCACGGTCGTGCCCTCGCCCAGGGCCGAGTCGACCAGGACCTTGCCCTGGTGCAGCTCCACCAGGGACTTCACAATCGACAGGCCGAGCCCGACGCCGCGGTGGCGCGAGCCGCTCGAATCCGAGTGGAACCGCTCGAAGATGCGGTCCAGCACGTCCATCGGGATGCCGCGGCCCTGGTCCGACACCTTGAACACGATCGTGTCGTCGCGCCGCAGCGCCGCCAGCGTCACGGTCTGGCCCGGATGGGAGAAGCCGATGGCGTTGGACAGGAGGTTGAACAGGATCTGGCGCAGCCGCTTGCCGTCGGCCGGGAAAGCGCCGATGCCGTCCATGGCGACGATCCGCAGCTTGATGGCATTCTCGGCCAGCCGGTCCTGCACGCCCTCCGCGGCCGCCTCCATGGTCCGGGCGATGTCGACGGCGCCGAGGTTCAGCTCCATCGCGTCCATGTCGATGGTGGCGAGGTCGAGGATGTCGTTGATGATGGCGAGCAGCGCCGCCGAGGACTTGGTGACGTAGCCGGCATATTCCACCTGCTTCGGGTTCAGCGAGCCGACCGAGCCGTCGCCGAGGAGCTGGATGAAGCCGATGATGTTGGTGAGGGGCGAGCGCAGCTCGTAGGACACGTGGTGGACGAAGTCGTTGCGCAGCTTCTCGGTGGCGAGCAGCGCTTCGTTGCGCTCCTTCAGGACTCGCTTGACGTTCACGCCCGCCGTCACGTCGATGAAGGTCAGCAGCGTGGCACCGTCGGGCAGGGGGGCGGCCGCGCAATCCACCACCGATCCGTCGGACCGCTGCAGCCGCCGCTCGAAGCCGCGGCGCGCGTCGTGGAGCCCCGACACGCTGGAGCGCAGCTCGACCCACACCGCGAGGTCGACGCTCTGGGGCACGCAGCGGGCCGCCACGGCGTCAATGTGCGGCTGGTCGGCGAGCTTGCCGTCATCGAGCTGCCACATGGCCGCGAAGGCGGGGTTGAACAGCTTCAGCCGCCCGTCGGTGCCGAACACCGCCACGCCCTCCTTCAGCGTGTCCAGCGTCTCGCCCTGGGTGCGGATCATGGCGTTGAAGCGCGACTCGAGATGGTAGCGCTCGGTGACGTTGTCGAAGAGGTAGATCACCCCGCCCTTGAGGTCCGGGTTCGTCACCACGCGCAGGGTGCGTCCGTCGGGCAGGTACCAGATGGCCTCGCTGGTCTCGACGGCCTGGTAGCTCGTCATCAGGCCGGCCTTCCAGGCGCGGTAGTCGGCCTGCTCGGGCAGGCGCCGCTCGGCGCGCAGCCGGTCGAGGATCTCCCCGTCGGTCGGCCGGCTGTCCAGGAAGGCCGGATCGAGGTCCCACAGCGCCTGATAGGCGGTGTTGTGGAAGATCAGCCGCTTCGCCCGGTCGAAGATCGCCACGGCGGTCGACAGCTGGTCGAGGGTGCGGCGCTGCGAGTCGAGCTGCTTGGCGAGGTCGTCGCGCAGGGCCTCGATCTCGGCGAGGTCAGTGGCAACGCCGGCGGAGCCGAGGCGGCCGGGCACCTCGACGACGTCGAGGCTGTGGCGCTGCCCCGCCACGACGGCGCCGACGCGCTCGCGCCAGGGGCTGTTCGAGGCGCGGGCGACCGCGATGGCGTCGCGCGCCGGGGCGTCCAAGAGCTCCAGGCCGCGGGCCACGGCCTCTGTGCCGTCTCGGGTCTCGACCGCCCGGGAATAGGCGGCGTTGACCCAGGCTGGGCGGCCCGACGCGTCGCGCAGCCAGGCCGGGTTCGGCAGCGCGTCGTGCAGGGCGCGCCACAGGTCGTTCTCGCAGATCACCGCGGAATGGTGGTCGCGCAGGCGCGACAGCTCCAGCCGGTCGCCCGACACGTCGCGCAGCCGCAGGATGGCGCGGCCGCCGATGGCGCGGCCCTCCGCCTCGATGTGGCGCCCCGACACCGTCACCAGCGCCATGCGGAACCCTTCGCCGCGCGAGCGCAGCCGCTCCACGGCGTGGTCGAGCGCCTGCGCGGAACCGGCCGGCAGCCAGGCGCCGAAGCCGAGGATTCGGCGCGGCACGAGCACATCCGACACGAGCGACAGGTCGCCCTCGATCTCGGGCTCGCCGGCCGAGGAGCGCCACGCCACGACGATCTGCGGCTCGGCCGACAGGAACATCTGGGCGCGTTCGAGCCGCCCGCCGAGCTCCGCCACCTCGGCCGTGAGGCGGCGCTCGCCCTCCATCCAGCGGCGCCGGCCCGCCAAGTGCAGCAGGGCCGTGACGGTGGAGAACAGGATCAGGCCGACGAAGAGCGACACGCCCGCGACCTCGCCGTGGTCCGCCATGCCGTCGAGCGACGGCCCATGGAGGTCCGGCGCCGGCACGGCCCGCGCCGCCGTGACGGCCACGAGCCCCGCCGCCGCGCCGAGCAGCGACAGGCTCCTCCGGAACGGCAGCGCGCCCGTGACGGGCCGGTCCACCCCGCTTCGACGTTCGCCCCAACAACGCCGATCGTACGCAGACTCAGCCCTTTTCAGGCGCTGCCGCCAGTCCATGTGCCATGCCCCCTCGCGCCCGCGGACCCTTGTCGGGGCGCCGGCGGTGCCTCGGGCCGCCTCCGCCAAGAGCGCCCGAATCCCCACACCATAAGCTCAGGCGTGACCGTCGCGGAAGCCGTTAATCATCTTCCACGACGAGGCTTGACGGCTGTGTCCCCGGCACAACGGGCGGGACCGCGCGCATGGCGAAAGGGGCCGGATGACGGATCATCCGGCCCCTCGGGTGGGTTGCGTATCGTGGCCGGGACAGCGCCCCGGGGAGGGGCCGCCGTCCGGATCAGTAGCGGTAGTGGTCCGGCTTGAAGGGACCCGCGGAGTCGAGGCCGAGATAGGTGGCCTGGGGCGGGGTGAGCTTGGTGAGCTTCACGCCGATCTTGTCGAGGTGGAGGGCCGCGACCTTCTCGTCGAGGCTCTTCGGCAGCACGTAGACCTTCTTCTCGTACTGGCCCGGCTTGGTCCACAGCTCGATCTGGGCGAGCGTCTGGTTGGTGAACGAGGCCGACATCACGAAGGACGGGTGGCCCGTGGCGTTGCCGAGATTCACGAGGCGGCCCTCCGACAGGAGGATGATCCGCTTCTGGTCGGGGAACTCGACCTCGTCGACCTGCGGCTTGACGTTGTGCCACTTCATGTTCTTCAGGCCGGCGACCTGGATCTCGGAATCGAAGTGGCCGATGTTGCACACGATCGCACGGTCCTTCATGGCCCGCATGTGGTCGAGCGTGATGACGTCGACGTTGCCGGTCGCGGTCACGAAGATGTCGGCGCGCGGCGCCGCGTCCTCCATGGTGGTGACTTCGTAGCCCTCCATGGCGGCCTGGAGCGCGCAGATCGGGTCGACCTCCGACACCATCACGCGGCAACCGGCGTTGCGCAGCGAGGCGGCCGAGCCCTTGCCCACGTCGCCGAAGCCCGCGATCATGGCAACCTTGCCGGCCATCATCACGTCGGTGCCGCGGCGGATGCCGTCGACCAGCGACTCGCGGCAGCCGTACAGGTTGTCGAACTTCGACTTCGTGACCGAGTCGTTGACGTTGATGGCCGGGAACAGGAGCTTGCCCTCCTTGGCCATGTTGTAGAGGCGGTGGACGCCCGTGGTGGTCTCCTCCGTCACGCCGCGGATGGCGCGGCCGTTGCGACCATACCAGCCGTGATCGGCGGCGAGCTTCTTCTTGATGGCCGCGTAGAGGACCTCTTCCTCCTCATTGCCGGCCGTGTCCAGAAAACCCGTGTCGCCACCCTCGGCGCGGATGCCGAGGTGGATCAGCAGCGTGGCGTCGCCCCCGTCGTCCAGGATCATGTTGGGCGTGCCGCCGTCCGCCCAGTCGAAGATGCGGTGGGTGTAGTCCCAATAGTCGACGAGGTTCTCGCCCTTGATGGCGAAGACCGGCGTGCCGGTGGCCGCGATGGCGGCCGCGGCGTGGTCCTGCGTCGAGTAGATGTTGCACGAGGCCCAGCGCACGTCGGCGCCGAGCGCCTTCAGCGTCTCGATCAGCACGGCCGTCTGGATGGTCATGTGCAGCGAGCCGGCGATCCGCGCGCCCTTCAGCGGCTGCGACGGGCCGAACTCGGACCGCACCGCCATCAGCCCGGGCATCTCGGTCTCGGCGATGGCGATCTCCTTGCGGCCCCAGCCCGCGAGGGCGATGTCGGCGATGGCGGAGTCGGAGGAGAAAGTGTCGTGCGTCATGGGAGTCGTCCGTGCTGGAGCCTTTCTGCATCCTAGCAGCAGAGGACGAATGCGGCAATAAAGATATAAGGATTTCTTTATGTCAGGGGGTTGCCTCGCGCTGATGGGGCGTCGCGGCGGGCGATCTCCGCGAGGGCGCGGTTCAGGTTTCCGGTCGTCTGTGCATTGTAGTACGCTGCGGCCTCGGGCGTGAACACTTCCAGAGCCGCGCCGTAACACGCCACGGCCTCTCGCAACTCCGCCGTGCCGATCTCGCGTTCGCCGAGGGTCTTGAGCGCATTGCCGAGATTGTTTTGCGTCCTGGCCCAGTCGAACGGGACGCGCTCGCGTGTACAATCCTCCAGGGCCGCCCGAAAGGCGGAGACGGCCTGCTCCAGTTGTGCCGTGCCGGTCTCACGTTTGCCGAGGATGGCGAGCACAATGCCGAGGTTACTCTGCGTCCCGGCCCATTGAAGCGGGACGCGCTCGCGTGTCCACTCCTCCAGGGCTGCGCGAAAAGCGGAGACAGCGTCCTCCAACCGCGTTGTGTCTGTTTCACGGTCGCCGAGCATCCGGAGCGCGTTGCCGAGGTTGTTCTGGCTTCCGGCCCAATCGAGCGGGACACGCTCACGGGTCCACTCCTCCAGGGCTGCCCGAAAGGCGGAGACGGCCTGCTCCAACCTCGCCGTGCCGGTCTCCCGCGCGCCGAGCATGGAGAGCGCATTGCCAAGATTGTTTTGCGTCCTTGCCCAGTCGAGCGGCGCACGCTCGCGTGTCCATTGCTCAAGGGCTGCCCGATAGGCAGAGACAGCCTGCTCTAACCGCGCTGTGCCGGTCTCGCGCTCTCCAAGCGTTGCGAGGGCATTACCGAGGTTGTTTTGGCTTGTTGCCCAACCGAGCGGGACGCGCTCGCGCGTCAGTTCCGCCAAGGCAGCTCGGTAAGCGGCGACGGCCTCCTCCAGCCGCGCCGTGCCGGCTTCCCGCTCGCCAAGCTTTTGGAGCGCGGTCCCGAGATTGCTTTGCGTCATGGCCCAGTCGAGCGGGACGCGCTCGCGCGTCCGCTCCTCCAGGGCCGACCGATAGGCGGCGACAGCCTCTTCCAGCCGCGCCGTTCCGGTCTCGCGTTCTCCGACCGCCACGAGGGCATTGCCGAGATTATTCTGTATCACCGCCCAATCCAGCGCCGATCTTTCCCGCTCGATCGTGCCGGACGCGGAGCGGAGCGTTTCAATCGCTTCGAGCAGGAGCGTGAGATCTGGGGCGCGCTCACCGAGCGACGTCAGAGCGTCGCCGAGGCGTATGGCCCAGCGCATCTTCGCGTCCAGGTCAGAAGCGGATTGCTCGACGAGGAAGCGCAGGCGCTCGACGGCCTCCTCAAGCGGTTCCCGGTCCGGGGCGACCCTGCCGTAGTCCAGAGCCGCCAAGGCGGCTTCCTCGACGAGTCGGCGATCGAATGAGGCGAGGGCATTCATCGACGGAGGGCCTCGTTGGCGAGACGATAGGCGGTCGCGGCGTCGCCTGCGAGGCGGGCCTCGCGGATCCTTGATACGACGGCATCGAGGGGATCGCCATGGCCGGCTTCCATGTCGAGCATCGCGAGCCGGCTCACGCGTCCCCGCGCTGCCGAGATCTCTCCCGCGATGTCGGCGTCGTCGACGGTCGATCTGGCGAGATCGTCGATGGTCCGCTGGGCGGCATCGAGCGGTCGCGCCACGGCGCTCGGCGGGCCGATGCCGAGTTCCCGACAGAGATCGAGGAAGAAGCGGTCCGCATCCTGCCCGACCAGCAGGCCGCCGTTGCGCGATGTCCTGAGGAAGTCGAGAACCTTCTCGCCGATCTCCGCCGGCTGGGCCGAATGGTTGACCCAGAACAGGTTCTTGTCGGGATAGGCCCGTGCCGCCTGGACCAGGAGGTCCATCACGCCGTCCTCGCGACCCCCGTAGCCGATGGCCACGAAGGTCGTGGCATGCTGGAACAGCGACTGGATGGCCGCGGTGGCCTGCGGATCGTGGCGGAGAGCTTCCACCTCCTCGGGGCGGTTGCGCAGGAGATAGGTGTAGCGAGACCCGTGTAGCTCGACGAGTTGCGGATGGCGGGGTGCTCCGACGATCCTGTTCAGAGATTCGATGCCGTCACACACGACCGGCAGGATCCCGGCACGGGCCATTCCGGACAGCACCAGCTGATCGAAATTGGTGGTCAGGACGGTCGTCACGAAGCGGTGCTTGACGAGTTCGCCGAGGCAGAGATGCGCCCAGTTGATCGCGCCGTCGGCCTCCTCGACGACGGTCTCGAGGAGGTCCCGCACCTGATCCGGCGTCACGTAATTTTTCCGGAACATCTCGTCGTAGACACGGTACCAGTCGATCGACTCGTCTGTCGCTCTGGCCTTGGGATCTCCCTTCAGGCAGGGCGTCAACCGCCCTTTGGTGACGAGTGCGGAATAGAGGGCCGCGTCGTCGGCGCCCGACAGGCCGAAGACGTCACAGGTGTCGCGCACCATGCGGCGCGCGATCGCCGCAGCGCCGGGGATCTTGGCTGAGACGGAGCACCCTGCTCCGATCAGGAAGACGACGCGGCCCTGGATGTCCCGCCCCCGCGCGAGCCGTATCGCCGCCGCGACCTCGGCGACGGAGCCGACGATCTGAGGTGCCCTTTCGGCCATCATGCGTTCTCAAGCGACTCACCGACGCAATTTAGACGAGAATGGGCGCGGGATGAAACGCGCGGGCGCCGGTGCGGCCGATCTCCCGCCTGTGCTGAACCCCTCGCGGCGCGGTCACGGCCCGACATCTCCCTCACGCATCTGGACATATCGGGAGAGGTCGCTTGAGCACCATGCCTTCAACGTCGTGTGCTCCCTGTCGATCGATCCGGGCGCGCCGCTGATCGCGACGCCTGCACCGCCCCGAGCACAAACCGTTTGCATGACTGAGAAAATCCCGGTTCGATGGACGGCGACGTCCGGCGGGGTCACATCGCCGCTCGATACTGCTATGTCGGTGTCGCTTCCGAGCCGGCATCTCAGGCCGGTGCGGGACAACGCAACAGAGGATGACTCATGAAAGAGCTGAACGCCGCGGGCCTCGGGCTCGCCGCCCTGCTGATGTGCGGCACCGCCGCCTCGGCCAAGACGCTCGTCTATTGTTCGGAGGGCTCGCCCGAGAACTTCAGCCCGGCGCTGAACTCCACCGGCACGAGCTTCGACGCGCTGCGGCCCGTCTACGACCGGCTGACCGAGTTCCGCCCGGGCACCACGGACCTCGTGCCGGGCCTCGCGGAGTCCTGGGACATCAGCCCCGACGGCCTGACCGTGACGCTGCACCTGCGCCACGGCGTCAAGTTCGGCACCGCCAAGGGCTACAAGCCCACGCGCGACTTCAACGCCGACGACGTGCTCTTCACCTTCACCCGCCAGTACGACCCCGCCAACCCCATGAACAAGGTGTCGGGCGGCAAGTACGATTATTACAGCGATATGGACCTGCCGAAGCTCCTGAAGAGCATCGACAAGAAGGACGACTACACGGTCGTGCTCAACATGGCCGAGCCCAATGTCACCATCCTGGCCGACCTCGCCATGGACTTCATGGGGATCACCTCGGCCGAATACGCGGCCGCGATGGTGAAGGCCAAGACGCCCGAGCAGTATGACCAGGTGCCGGTCGGCACCGGGCCGTTCAACTTCCAGGCCTACCAGAAGGATGCGGTCATCCGCTTCAAGGCGAAGCCCGACTATTGGGCCGGCAAGGCCCCCATCGACGACCTCGTCTTCGCCATCACGCCCGACGCGACGGCGCGCTATGCCAAGCTGAAGACCGACGAATGCCAGGTGGCGCCCTATCCGCGCCCGGCCGACCTCGCCGAGATGGGCAAGGACCCCGACCTGCAGATGCTGACCCAGCCGGGCCTCAACATCGGCTACCTCGCCCTCAACGCCATGAAGCCGCCCTTCGACAAGAAGGAGGTGCGCCAGGCCGTGTCCCTGGCGATCGACCGCGGCGCGATCCTCAAGGACGTGTATCTCGGGGCCGGCCAGCAGGCCAAGAACCTGATCCCGCCGACGCTGTGGGCCTACAACGACGCCGTCCAGGACTACCCCTTCGACCCCGAGAAGGCGAAGGCCCTGCTGGCCGCGTCCGGCGTGAAGACGCCGATCGACATCGATCTGTGGTACATGCCGGTGCAGCGGCCCTACAACCCCGACGCCAAGCGCATCGCCGAGATGATGCAGTCGGACCTGGCCAAGGTGGGGGTGAACGCCAAGCTCGTGTCCTACGAGTGGGGTGAGTACCGCAAGCGCCTGTCCAACGGCGAGGCCACGGCCGCGCTCTACGGCTGGACGGGCGACAACGGCGACCCGGACAACTTCTTCTTCCTGCTCGGCTGCCCGGGCGGCAAGCCCGGCGGCAGCAACGCCACCAAATGGTGCGACGCCGACTACGAAGCGAAGCTGGAGAAGGCCCGCCAGCTCTCGAAGCAGGACGAGCGCAAGTCGATCTACGCCGAGATGCAGGTCATCCAGCACGACAACGCGCCCATGCTGACGCTGGCGCATTCGGTGGTCTACATGCCGATGCGCAAGAACGTCACCGGCTACGCGATGAGCCCGCTGGGGACGCATCAGTTCTACGGCGTCGACCTGAAGTGACGAGGGATCCGGCCGGGGCGACGACGCCCCGGCCGGGGCTGGACCGGAGATGCGGCCGTGGACGTGATCGAGGAACTCACGGAGTTCGAGGACAGGATCGACCGCGCTCACGTCGAGCGTCGCGTGCGGGACTGGGAGACGCGCATCGACGATCTCTACGCCCGAGTCGCGGCTTGGCTGCCGGAAGGCTGGACGGCGTCCCTGAAGGGGACCGTCGGGCTGCACGAGCCCCTGATGCAGCGCTTCGATCTACGGGAGCACCGATTGCCCCAGCTCAGCCTCGAACGCGCCGGAGAGCGGGTCGGGATATTCGAACCCCGCGGACTGTGGATCATGGGGTCCAATGGGCGCGTGGACCTGATCGGATCCATCGGCCACCACATTATCAACGATCGGTCCGAATTCTTCGAAGAGCCCGATTGGCGGATTGCCGCCTTCAGTGATCGGTTCGACGAGTCCCCTTTGACGCCCGCGAGTGTCCGTCGGATCCTGAGGTGAAGGATCTCGCGAAGCTCAAGGCTCTCTATTCCAGGATGGATGGCCTGCTCGACGCGGGCCGGCTTGGGGCGAATCCCGCGGAGGTCGCGAAGCTCGAAGCCGAGCAGGCGCTCAACGATCAGGCCTACTTCTTGCTGTGCTGGGGCCAGTTGGAGCGTGCCATCGACGACAGGTGCCGAGACGCGATGCGACAGCGCCGGTCGCACCCGGACTGGCAGGTCCGTCGTGGATGGGACCTTTACAACCCCGATGATCCGAGGCTGTCGGGCCTGTCCTTCGAGAACAGGGTCGCGCTCGTGCTCGATCGCTCCGAAGGTCGGGGTCGGCCCTATGCCCTCGCGATGAAGCATTACGAGGCGAGGAACAGGATCGTCCATGGCAGGCTGGAACCGACCCGGATCAACCTCGTGTCGGTGATCCAAGACTTCTACATCGTCCAAGCCGCCCTCAACCGTTCCCCCTGACCATGTTACGCTTCCTCGTCAAACGTCTCCTCCTCACCGTGCCCACCTTCGTGGCGCTGATCTTTCTCGTCTTCGTGGCGATCCGGCTCGTGCCGGGCGATCCCGTCGAGGTGCGGGTGGGCGAGCACGGCATCGCGCCCGAGCGGCTCGCCCTGTTGCGCCACGAACTCGGCCTCGACCAGCCGGTGTGGCGGCAGTTCCTCGACTACCTGTGGCAGCTCGCCCACGGCGACTTCGGCGCGTCGCTGTCGACCAGCAACAGCGTCATGGGCGAGTTCCTGACGCTGTTCCCCGCGACGCTGGAACTGTCGATCGCCGCCATGCTGCTGGCGGTCGTGATCGGCCTGCCGATGGGCGTCGTGGCGGCCGTGAAGCGCGGCAGCGCCTTCGACCAGGGATTGATGGGCCTGTCGGTCGCGGGCTATTCCATGCCGATCTTCTGGTGGGGCCTGCTGCTCATCATGCTGGTGGCCGAGCGCTGGCACCTCGCCCCCGTGTCGGGCCGGCTCGACCTCATCAAGTTCGACTACGACACCCCGACCGGCTTCATGCTCGTCGACTCCGTCCTGTCGGGCGAGCCCGGCGCCTTCGGGGACGCCCTGCACCACCTCATGTTGCCGGCCATCGTGCTCGGCACCATCCCGCTCGCCGTCATCGCCCGCATGACGCGCTCGGCCATGCTGGAGGTGCTGAGCGAGGATTACGTGAGGACGGCCCGCGCCAAGGGGCTGACGCCGTTCCGGGTCGTGGGGCTCCACGCCCTGCGCAACGCCCTGATCCCGGTCGTCACCGTGATCGGGCTGATGATCGGCACGCTGCTGGCCGGAGCTGTGCTGACCGAGACGATCTTCTCCTGGCCCGGCGTCGGCAAATGGCTGATCGACGCCATCTCGCGGCGCGACTACCCGGCGCTGCAGGGCGGCATCATCCTGATCTCGGCCATCGTCATCCTGGTCAACCTCGGGGTCGACCTCGTCTACGGCCTCATCAACCCGCGGATCCTCCATGGCCGCTGACACGCTGGTCACCCTCGCCCGGGAGCCGCAGCTCCACGCGCCGCCCTCGGGCGCCGCGAACCTGTGGCACGCGTTCCGCGAGAACCGGGGCGCCGTGGCGGGCGGGGCGGTGGCGCTCACGGTCGTGCTGCTGGCGGTGTTCGCGCCGCTCGTGGCGCCCCACTCGCCGACGGAACAGTTCCGCGACTTCACCCTGGCGCCGCCCGCCTGGGCCGGCGGGACCTGGCGCTTCCCGCTCGGCACCGACGCGTCGGGCCGCGACCAGCTGTCCCGCCTGATCTTCGGGGCGCGCGTGTCGCTGTTCATCGGCTTCGCCGTGATGGCCGTGTCCTTCGGCACCGGCGTGGTGCTGGGGCTGGCGGCGGCCTTCAACGGCGTCGTCGACGTGGCTGTGACGCGCGTCATGGACGTCATCCTGTCGGTGCCAAGCCTCGTGCTGGCGATCCTGGCGGTGGCCATCCTGGGGCCGAGCCTCACCAACACCATCGTGGCCATCACGATCGTGTTCCTGCCGCGCTTCGTGCGGCTCGTGCGCGCCTCGGCCATGGGCGAGCGCGACAAGGACTACGTCACGGCCGCGCGGGTCGCGGGCGTGGCGGGGCTGCGCCTCGCCTTCCGCACCGTGCTGCCGAACTGCCTCGCACCCCTCATCGTCCAGGCGGCGCTGGGCGTGTCGGACGCCATCTTGGAAGCCGCGGCGCTGGGCTTCCTCGGCCTCGGCGCCCAGCCCCCGACCCCCGAATGGGGCGCCATGCTGGCGGACGCGCGCCAGTTCATCCGCTCGGATCCCTGGGTCGTGACCCTGCCGGGCCTCGCCATCCTGATCACGGTGGTGTCGATCAACCTCGCCGGCGACGGGTTGCGCGACGCGCTCGACCCCAAGATGAGACGCTCCTGATGAGCCTCCTCGAGATCCAGAACCTCCGCGTCCGCTTCGCCACCCGCGGGGGCGGCTTCACGGCGGTCGACGGCCTCGACCTCCGGGTCGAGCCGCGCGAGATCGTGGCCATCGTCGGCGAGTCCGGCTCGGGCAAGTCCGTCGCCATGATGGCCATCATGGGGCTCCTGCCCTGGACCGCGACCGTCGAGGCCGACCGCATGAGTTTCGACGGCGTCGACCTGCGCGGCCTGTCGCCCAAGGCGCGCCGCCGGATCGTCGGCCGCGACATCGCCATGATCTTCCAGGAGCCGATGTCGTCTCTGAACCCGTGCTTCACGGTGGGATTCCAGATCCGCGAGATGCTGCGCGCCCACACGGGGCTCGACCGGCGCGGGCGGCAGGCCCGCGCCGTGGAACTCCTCGCCAAGGTGGGCATCCCCGAGCCCGAGCGGCGGCTGCGGAGCTACCCGCACCAGCTTTCGGGCGGCATGAGCCAGCGCGTGATGATTGCCATGGCGATCTCCTGCAGCCCGAAGCTCCTCATCGCGGACGAGCCCACCACGGCGCTCGACGTCACCATCCAGGCGCAGATCCTCGACCTCCTGGCCGAGCTGCAGCGCGGAACGGGCCTGGGCCTCGTGCTCATCACCCACGACATGGGCGTGGTGGCCGAGGTGGCGCATCGCGTGCTGGTGCAATATGCCGGCCGGCCGGTCGAAACCAACACCGCCGAGGCGCTCTTCGCCGACCGGCACCATCCCTACACCGAGGCGCTGCTCGCGGCCCTGCCGGAGCGCGCGACGGCGCGGCGCCTGCCCGCCATCCCCGGCGTCGTGCCGGGCCAGTTCGACCGGCCGCCGGGATGCGTGTTCGAGCCGCGCTGCGCCTTCGCCTTCGACCTGTGCCGGGACGTCGCGCCGACGCCCGCCGAGCCCGCGCTCGGCCGCGCCCTGTGCCACATCCCGCTGGTCGGCCGCCGTCCGACGCCGCCCCGCGCCGAGGCCTTCCGCGCCCGCGAAGGAGCCGTGGCATGACGGCGCC
>CAXTFP010000004.1:0-18774 GCA_964243135.1 uncultured Lichenihabitans sp. | reverse complement strand
GTGCGCAGCACGCCGGGCTCGCCGTGGATGCCCATGCCGACCTCCATCTCGTCGGCGCCGATCTCGAAGTTCGGCACCAGCGTCTGCGGCAGCGAGCAGGGGGACAGCGCCACCCCCACTGTGAAGGTGCGGGCGTTGGCGTGGCAGGTGAGGCGCTCGACCTCGTCGAGCGGCAGCATGCGGTCGGCCGCGGCGCCCGCGACCTTGAACACGAAGGCGTTGCCGGCGACGCCGCGCCGCTCGTCCCGCCGCTCGGGCGGGGCCGAGGCGACGTCGTCGGTGGTCAGCACCGTGCGGACGTCGAGCCCATCCATCGCGGCCATCTCGGCCGCCATGTCGAAGTTCATGCAGTCGCCGGCGTAGTTGCCGTAGACGAACAGAACGCCGGCACCCCCGTCGACCGCCCGGGCGCAGGCGACGATCGGGTCGGGCGGCGGGGACGCGAAGACGTTGCCGACTGCGACGGCGTCGGCGAGCCCGCGCCCGACCAGCCCCGCGAAGGTCGGCTCGTGGCCCGAGCCGCCCCCCACCACGATGCCGATCTTGCCGGCGCGCGGCCCATCGGCCGCCACCAGCGCCCGGCGGTGGCCCGGGGCGCGGCGCAGGTGGCGCGGGTGCGCCGCCAGCATGCCCTCGATCATCTCGTCCACGACAGCGTCGGGGTCGTTGATCAGCTTCTTGGTCTTCATGCGGTCCTCCCGGACCGCAGATCACCACGTCGGCGGAACGCCGTCGAGATGGGGCGGGGGGGCGGCGCGGTGCGACGCGCGCCGCATGGCCTGCGTCAGCGCCGGACGCCCTTGCCGATCGCGGTCCGGATGTCGCCGCGCATGACGCCGATGTCCCTCAGCGCGTGGTCGTCGAGACGCTCCATCTCGCGCACCACCGACTCGAACGCGAGCCACCTACGAAAACCGCCGAAGAGTTGAGTCAGCATCGAAGATCCTTACCTTGCATAGATCGATGCAACTTAGATAGTGTTTTGCATGCCAATCGAGCACTCAGCTTAAGATCAGAGCAGGCATGCGCCGACGAGGGACGAAAATGCCCTGCTCTTCATCGTTTTGTCATGCCCTGCTCCGCGGACCCGATCCCGCCCGTGATTCGAGGGCAGGCCTTGCCTTCGGCCGGAATTGCCTCGCGCGTGGGGAAGTGAGCTCCAGCTCCGTCCCAACCGAAGGCCGCCGCTGTCGGATCTGATCTATGCGCCGGTGGCGCCGATGTGGCTCGTGCCGGACCCCCGCTGCGAGGCCGAGTTCAGCCGGGCCGCGGCGGAACGGTCGGCCGAGCGCTGACCGCGCTACGGTCCGCACCGTCATGGCCATCGTGGCGTTCGGCGTCCCGGTCGAGACGTTCGACCCCTTCCTCGCGGTGGCCGAGGGGCTCCGAAGCGCCCCGTCTCCTCGATGCAGCCGCATTCGCCGCGGCAGGCTCCGGGGCCGGATTCCCCCTCGGACGGCCGATGGGACGGCCGAATTGACAGCCCGTCACGCCCGCACCTATGGTCCGGACGCATCGTCATGAGCGTGGAAACCGGCGGAATCCCGGTACGGTCGCGCCACTGTGATCGGTTCCGGCGCCCAGGCGCGGGGCCGAGAGTCAGACCCTCCTCTTGACCGGGCAGACCTCGAACGGGACGCGACATCCCAGGAGATTGATCATGGCATCCGCCACATTCGCGCCGGCCGCGCAGCCGGTCACGATCCCCATCCGCGACGTCCTCCCCTGGGCGGTGTTCGGCCTGTTCCTCCTGCTGGCCGTCTATTTCGTCGGGGCCGAAGAGGGCGCGACATCCCTGATCAAGGGCATGTACGTGCACGAGTTCGTCCACGACGGGCGCCACCTGCTCGGCTTTCCCTGCCACTGAGGGGGCCTGACATGGTCGGACGACTCCTGCTGCGCGGGATGCTGGTCGGCATCGTCGCGGGACTGCTCTCCTTCGCCTTTCTGAGGGTCGTCGGCGAGCCTCAGGTCGACCGCGCCATCGCCTTCGAGGCTCGGATGGACGAGGCCAAGGAGCAGGCGAAGGCGGGGGATATGGCCGCCAAGGGCATGGCGATGGACAAGGAGGACCCGGAGCCCGAACTCGTGAGCCGCCCGGTCCAGGCCGGCATCGGCCTGTTCACCGGCGTCGGGATCTATAACGTGGCGTTCGGCGGCCTGTTCGCCCTGGCGTTCGCCACCGTCTACGGGCGCGCCGGCCGCCTCGGCCCGCGCGCCACCTCCGCCCTCCTGTCGGCGGCGGGCTTCGTCGCGGTCTACCTCGTGCCCAACCTCAAATATCCGGCCAACCCGCCCTCGGTCGGCGATCCGGACACCATCGGCCTGCGGACGGGCCTCTATTTCAGCATGATCGCGATCTCGCTGATCGCGATGATCGCGGGCGGCAAGCTGCGCCTGTCGCTCCTGAATCGCCTAGGCGGATGGAACGCCGCGCTGATCGCGGCCGGGTTCTACCTCGCGGCCGTCCTGGCCGCGGGGCTGCTCCTGCCCAGCGTCGACGAGGTTTCGGAACAGTTCCCGGCCGTGGTCCTGTGGCAGTTCCGGGTCGCGTCGATCGGGGCCCAGGCGATCATGTGGGCATCGATCGGCCTCCTGTTCGGGATGCTGGCGGAGCGCCTGCTGGCCCCAAAACCCGCCGTGATCCCCGGGCGTCCCGCCGTGACGGCGTGAGGTCCACGGGCGAAGAGGCGAGCTTGGCCCCGTAGGGACGGCGCGTCGGGGAACCCGCGGCGAGCCGAGTCGGACGTCGCCGCGGGTTCCCTCGAGAGGGGCGTCATCTATGTGGCGGGGATCACCGTCGGCCGGACGGCAGGCGCCACCGGAGCCGCGACCGCGGGCACCATCCTGCGGTGCGCGATGGCACGGCCCGCGACGCAACCGGCGGCGGCTCCCAGCAACCCATGGCCGGCCACGTGACCGGCCAACCCTCCGACGAGGGCGCCCTTGATGCACCCCCTCGCTTCGGCCGCGGCGGGAGCGGCCAGCAGGGAACCAGCGCACAGTGCTGCAACGATCAGTCCACGCATATCCAGTGTCCTCGGTCGTGACGCCATCCAGGGCGACGTGCCAGATGGCACGCGACCGTCAGATCAGGTGATGGGGACCCTGCGACAAGGAGCGTGACCGGGTTGCGGAAACGGATAGCGACTATGCCATTTTGAGGCGTCGGTCGCATTTCAGGCTCGACCCGCCATGCCTCGACGACGGTCCGCCGCTGCCGTGCGAAGCGGGTGGCCGCGCCGTTCAGCGGTCGACGGCGTGCGCCACGGATTGGAGGGTCCTCAACCAAGCCAGGAGGGCCCTCACATCCTCGGGCTTCATCGCCGCCCAGTACGGCCAGCGCATGATCGGCGACAGGACCGCTCCGTCCGGCCTCACGCCCCGCGTCAAGGACGCCGCGATCTGCTCGTCCGTCCACCGGCCGATCCCGGTCTCCGAGTCGAGCACGATGTTGGCCGAGGTCCGGTTCCCCCAGGCGATTTCCACCGACACCCCTCGGGCACCGAGCTGATGGACCATGTCGCGCTTGCCGTCCGGTCCGGATCGAGGGGTCGTGAGACAGTTCCGCCCACGCGGTCGACACCCTCGAAGGCGCGGGATCGAGCCGGGCGCCCGAGTCCTCTGGCCAGGCCGGCCGGGAGCGCATGCGCGGAGACGGACATTGACCGCGCCTCAGCGGGACCTAATTTGCGCAAGACGAGACGGGCCCGTTGTGCCGACCAAGGGTGAGACATGAGTGGGCCTGAAATCACCCTGACGGCCGCCCCGGCGCCGGCCTCCGACGATCCGAAGGCGGTCGCGTATCCCATCCCTTCCGTAGGGGACAACAGACCAGATCCGTCGACCGCCCCCATCAGGGAAGCCGCCCCGCACAGGGACACGTTCCTCGGGAACTTGGCCTTCCTCGTCCGGTTCGCGTTTGGGCGGTACTGACCGGCGCGGGGCCGGTGGCAAAGGGAGGGTGACGCGCTCGCGGCGGGCGTGGTCCGGCCTTGGCGCACGACCCGTGCCGCATTAGGGTCGGGTCATGCCCGACGCGCGCCATGCCGAACTCGCCCTCATCGCCGTCGCGGCCGCGATCGCATGCCTGCTGATGATGGACGCCGTCCGGCACACGGTCCGCCGTGGTGCCCTGGAGTGGCGCCGGGGAAGACTGCTCGACCGCTCTACCTTCCCGGGCTCGTTCCGACTCGGCGTGCTGGCGATGCGCGGCGCCGGGCTGGGTTTCCTGTTCGGGGCGATGCGGGCTGCGGCGGAGTTGCTGGACGCTATCTTCTGACGGTCCGCGGTTCGGCATGATCGTCACGGCCCTACTTGGCCATTCTACTCGTCCTGCTGGATGTGCTCAGATCCGGGCACACCCGCTTGCCCGGGCAGGGGCTCACCCCAGCGACCGCCTCGGCCTCGACGCCGCCCCCAACTGAGCTCCGCCGTGCGGATCGGAAGCTACTCCTCGGGAGGCTCCTGGACAGAGATGACGACGCCCTCCGCGCGCTGGGCGCCGGCCGAAGCGCCCCGGGCCTCAGCCTGGACCTTATCGCTCGGGACCACACAGGGGTGCTTCGCCAGCACCACGTGAGCGGCGTCCTCCACGCGCTCGCGATCCTCGTCGCTGAGGGTCTGTTCTGCCGCCATCATCGCCTCCTCGGGTCTGTCGTGCCCGCCCCGACATTCCGTCGCGCCACATGAAGGCCGGCTGAACCCACGCCCACCCGAGGACCGCGGCCCAACCCGGCGAAAGCTCAAGGCGTCGATGCGGAAAGGCCGATCGCGGCCGAGCTGGGGGCGACGGCCGATGCCGACCTTCCCCGGCGGTGGAGCGAACGGGCGCGCAGCACCGCCCGGGACGAAAAAGGGCCAGGGACAGCCCCGGCCCTTCATCTCAGATCACCCGCCGGTCACCAGCGCCGGCCCGTCCGTGGCCGCCGGCACCGACGGGCCAAACC
Organism: uncultured Lichenihabitans sp.; assembly: GCA_964243135.1. Taxonomy (GTDB): domain Bacteria; phylum Pseudomonadota; class Alphaproteobacteria; order Rhizobiales; family Beijerinckiaceae; genus Lichenihabitans. Next base: position 13,825 of record CAXTFP010000004.1, on the reverse strand, counting down.
GGATGTCACTCGGCCTGGAGCTTATCCGCGGACATCTTGCCCGAACGGGTGTCCTTGGTCAGCTCGAAGCTGAGCTTCTGGCCCTCGTTGAGGTTGCTCATCCCAGCGCGCTCGACGGCGGAGATGTGAACGAAGACGTCCTGACCGCCATCGTCGGGCTGTATGAAGCCGAAGCCCTTGGTCGCGTTGAACCACTTCACGGTGCCGTTGCTCATGATGATCTTCCGTCTGCATGCATGGAGTACCGAACGGGCGCGGTCGCGCCGTGCGGCGTGGGATCGACAATACTAGGAAGAGGTCATCAGCATGCGCACGACACCGAAGTCTCGATGCGCGGTGGCTTGAACGTACAGCCCGTAGATCGATAATTTCGAGATGAGGCCTGGGCCGACGGAAGTCAAGGTCGAGGTTCGGGCTTCGCCCTCCACAGGGTCAACCCCCAGGTCAGAACGTCGGAAGGCCGGTGCGACGGACATCGGGTTTCGGCTCGCGCCAGCCGTCCGCGAGCGCTTCGTCCGTCGCGGCCGGAGCCGGCCGCCGCGAAACCAGAACGGGCCGAAAGTTCTTATCCGACGGGGCGACGGGCGGAGCGGTCATGGCGGGCGGAAGGGGCACCGGCATCCTCATGGTGCTCGCGGCGGGGTTCATCTACAGCACCGCGGGCCTGTTCACCCACGCGCTGCGGATCGACACCTGGACCATTCTGACCTGGCGCGCCGTCTTCGGCACCGCCTTCATGCTGGCCTGGATGGGGGTCGAGCACGGCCGCCGCCTGCCCCAAGCGTTGGTCCTGTCCCCGCCTGCGCTGGCCCTGACGGTCCCGGTCGCACTCTGCAGCTTCTGCTACGTCTTCGCGCTGAAACTCACCACAGTCGCGGACGTGACGGTCGTGTACGCCACCTTGCCCTTCGTGACGGCCGCCGTCGCCTGGCTCTGGACGGGCGAAGTGCCGGAGCGGCGCCTGATGGCGGCGGGCGGCATCGCCCTCCTCGGCATCGTCGCCATGGTGGCCGGGGGTGTGGGGAGCGGCACGCGCCTCGCCGGCCTGGGGCTGACCCTGGCGATGAACGTCGGCATGGCCGTCATCCTGGTCAACGCCCGACGGGGCGCGCGGGTCGGCAACGCCGTCTACACGGTCGGCACGGCGCTCAGCGGCGCCATCGCTTTCGGCCTCGCCCCGCAGGTGGCGGTGGGCGAGCGCGACCTCGCGCTCCTCGCCCTCTTCGGCGTGCTGACGATCGGCCTCGCCATGGCGCTCTACATGGCGGGCGCCCGCCGCATCCCGGCCGCCGAGGTCGGGCTGATCAGCATGCTCGACGTGGCGTCGGGACCGGCCCTGGTGTGGTGGGCCTTCGGGCAGGACCCGGACGCGTCGACGGTGCTGGGCGCGATCGTGGTGGTGCTGGCGCTGCTCTGGCACCTCGCGCCCGACGTGCGGTCCCTGCTGCGGCCGGCATAACCGGCAGCCACGCTCATCCCGCCAGGGAGATCCGGCGCCGCTCCTTCGGCGCCGTCGTTCCCCAGGTTTCGACCCCCGCCTCGATCTGGTTGAACAGCACGAACCCCGCGTGGCCGCCCTCCGCAACCAAGCTTTCCATCGTGCAGGCACCCGCGATGGCGCGGCCCTGCTCCCGAAGGTGGGCGCGGCCGTTGCAGGACAGGGCGAGGTTCGCCCGTTCCGACATGGTCAGCGACATGGAGAGTTCGCGCGCCTCCTGGGCGGTCGCCCGGCAGATCCGGGGGAAGAGGAGGTCGAGGGCCGACGCGCGGTGGCCTGAGACATCGCGGAGGGCGGGAGAGTTCGGGCGGGTCATGGTTCGGCTCCGGGATCGCGTCGCCCCGAACCTGGAGCCTGCGTGGTTAACGAAACGTGCAGGTCGGCGTGCCGATGGGGCTCAAATCGCGGAAGTCGCACCCGCCCCCTCCCGCGTCGCGGCGGGCGCGTCGGTGAGTTTTCCGACGGGCCCGACGATCGTTGAACTTGGTCTCATCGACCATGCGCGGCGATGAGGCGACGGATCAGGGCGAGCAGGGACGCGGCGCGGAGGGAAACTTCGTCTGATACGGTGGTCGCCTCCGGATCGACACTGCCAGCGGGTAGCTGGGTCCAAGCAGGGTGGCTCGGGATCTTTCGATCGGGCGTCTCAGCCGAATGACCCGAGCGAGGAGCACAGATGGTCGAGAGGGTGGGTCCCAGTCGGGCAGGCGAACGCGAGACCCGCCTGATCGACGTCGCAAACCTCGCGAAGGTGTCCCCCGCCAGGGCGGCACGCGTCCTAGGTGGGTGACGAGCGGAGCGGCCGGGTTCTCGCCGCGGCCCAGGAACTCGGCTACTGCACGAACACGATCGCTCGCGCCATGCAGGCCGGCAGGACGCTGACGATCGGCGTCGTCATCGCGGACATCAGCAACTCCCTCTTCGGCTCCGCCGTCCGCACGATTTTCGACGCCGCCGCACAGGCGGGCTACCAGACGCTGATCGTGAACTCCAACAAGGATCATCGCCAGGAAATCGAGGCGGTCCGCACCCTGCTCGAGAAGCGCGTCGACGGCCTCATCGTCGTGCCTTGGTTCCCGATCGACAATGAGCACATCGACCCGGCAGCCGTGGCCATGGTGCCGACCGTCTTCCTCGACCGCCGCATGGACGCTTTGTCGGTCCCAGCCGTGACGTCGGACGACCGTGGGGGTGCCTCCGCGGCGGTCGCGCATCTCCTGTCGCGTAGACACGAGCGGATCGGCGTCATCATGGCGACCTCGGCGGTGCGGACGCATTCCTCGGCCGCGCCCGAGCACGTGATCTCCACCGTCGCGGAGCGCATCGAGGGCGTGCTGCGGGCCCACGCGGCGGCCGGCGTGCCGTTCGACGAGCGTCTGCTGCAGTACAGCCGGAGCGATCCGGCCTATGCGCGGGACGCCGCCGTCTTGATGAAGAAGCACCGGGTGACCGCCCTCCTCACCACGAACGAGGAGATGGCCATCGGGACACTGGCGGCCTGCAACGACCGCGGATGGGGCGTCGGGCGAGACCTGTCCCTCGTCAGCTTCGACGACACCCCGTGGTCCGTCGTGCATCCCCTCCTCTGGCGGTGATACGACGCCCCGTCTACGAGATGGGGTCGATGCGGTGGAAGGCCTGCTGCGGATGCTCGCCGGCGATCCCGTGAGGGAGGCGAATGTGATGCCCAATGAGCTGATCGAGAGACGGTCCGTGTGGGACTGCGCGATCGTCGCGATGGAATCGCCAGCCCGGAGCACGTCGGTCCGTCAGGACGTGGAAGCGTCGATGTCTTCGAGGAGATGACCGCTTCGTTCCAAGGGCATGTCCGGTCTCGATGACTGGCCAGCATGCATCGTCCAGTTCCGTGCGCACCCGGGGCGGGAGCCCGCCCAGGGTCGCCTCCATCGTGTCTCGCCCTTCCGCGGCTTCTCCCTCGATCAGTCGACCGCGTTCGTCGGACATTTCCTGGATCTGTCTGCCTCACTGAGATCGGAGGGTTGCTCAACGACGCTCAAGCGCATCCTTCGAGCTGCCGCATAGCGATACGTTCGTTCGATCAGATCTCGGATGCGGAACAGTCTCAAGGAGCCGCTATGGACCATGGAAGACGGCTCTGCTGGTGCCAGATTCGGATGTTCGGCAGGCAAGGGGCGAAGGGCGTGGCCGAGGCACGGTCGAGCCCGTCGATGCATCAGGACCCGACGATGGCCCGGGCCCCTCGGGTCCAGGCGGCATAGGCAGCGCGGGTCCGTGCGCAGCGCGTCGGCCAGCACATGCGCGTCGCGGCTGTCGTCCTTGGCGCCGGCGGGCGAGAAGCGGTCCCGGAAGCGGTCGAGCTGCTTGGGGTTGATGGCGTGGACGCGGAAGCCCCGCTCCATCAGGCTTTCCACCACGGGGCCATGCGGCACCTCGATGGCCACCGACACGGCATCCGGCGCCGCCCCGGTGTGCTGGCTGACCCAGGGCGCCATATCGGCCAGACCCTCACCGCCATGGGCGAAGCCGCGCTCTCCGAGCTTGCATCCCTCGGCGTCGATCACGAACACGTGGTGCGTCTGCGCGCCCCAGTCGACGCCCACGAACCAGTCCCGAAGCTCATCCTCCACGACACCCTCCATCGATCGCTGTGCGAGCCACCGCGATGCTGGCCGATCCGAAGCACTGGCGCTCGGTGGCGCGGACTTCCCACCAAGCCTCCACCGCGACCGCACACCGGGGCACAGGTCCTCCTCTGGTGCTCTGGGCACGGGGGGACGTGGGTGCTCCCGGAAGGGCGGCTCGACCCGGTCAGTCTGGAACGCGACCGACCCGATCACCAGAAACGGTACAGGGGGACCACGCGAAGCGTGGTGGAGGAGGCGGACCGGGCGGGCCCTGCCAAGCATGTGGTCGTCGTGTTTCGGCGCCGACACATCGATCGCGGCCGCGCGCCGTCATACGGAAGGATCGTTCAGGACATCATCGCCGACGCGCTGCCCATCGGGATCAGATCGGCCGGGAATGCGATCGTGCCCTGCATCATGATGCTGAACCCGCCTCCGTCCCGAACCTTTCGGCCGCCGCGCGGGGACGGGGCCCGTCGTGTTAGGATGAGACCCGTGAGGGCGACGTCGCGCCGGCTCCGAACGTGCCGATGACGCGTCGGGAAACGATCGGCGACCCGGCACGGGAACCCACGCCACCGCGGCGGCGCGTGAACGACATGAGAATCGGTTTCAGAATCTTTATCGTGGGGGCAGCCCCGATCCTCATCGGCGCGGCCATCACCCTGTCGGCGGTCCTCCTGCTCCACCGCGTCGACCGGGCCCGGACGGGGGCTTCGGTCGCCGGCACCGTGTATCGCACCCTGCTGACGGCCGTGATGGCGCGCAACGACTACCTCGGGGTCGAACCCGCGTCCCGCGTTGCCCAGCAGCGCCGCTTCTTCGCCCTCACGGCTCAGGCCCGGGGCGATCTCGACCGCCTGCGCGGGCTCGAGTCCCGCAACGTCGGCCTGGACGAGGCTCAGGCCATCCTGGCCCGCTACGCGGCCGACATGCATCGGCTGATCGGCGGCACGACGGAAGGCGATGCCCTGGCGCGGGACATGGCCGCACGGGCCGCGACCTTGATCCGCCTGACGGATGCGGCGCGCGAACGCCAGCACGTTTCGAACGCCGACGTGGCCTCCTCGCTCGCCGAGGACGACGCGCGCCTGCGCGTCGCGCGCGACATCCTCGACTCCGCGCAGGCGATCCGCCTCCTCCTCGCCTCCATCGAGGTCGCGCGCGCCGCGCCGGCGTCGGCCGCGCAGGACAGGCGGGCGCTCGCCTTCGACGTCCCCCGGCTGAAGCGGCTGGTCGGCGATCTCGCGGACCGGCTCAGGGAACGGAGTCCGTCGCGGCCCAGCGGGCCCGGTCCGGAAGACGAGATCCGCGGGCGGGTCGGCGCCTTGCCGGCCGGCCTCGTCGCGGACGGTGAAGCGGGCGACGCGATCCGCCGCACGCTCGCCGATGCGGCGCGTTGGTCGGACGGCACCATCAAGGCTTATTCGGCCGAGTACCATTCCCTGCACGAGGCGGCCGCGCAACTCCTCATCTACTCGGTCCAGGCGCACGACATCGAACTGGCGACGCAGAACGTCGCCATGGAGATCCTGAAGCTGAGCGGCCGCTCGGACGACGCCACGGCGCGCCGCAACGCGGCCACGGCCCGCGATCTGCTGGCCGAGGGGAAGGCGTTGACCGGCACGATCGCGGCCCTGCCGATCTCACCGCTGATCCAGTCCGACATGGCGGAGGCCTACCGCCGCTGGATCGACGGCCTGGCCAGCACCGCGGACCGGATCGAGCGGCAGAACACGCTGATCACCGCGATGGACCTCGCTTCGGACGAGATGGTGCGCTCCGCCCGCGCGCTCGATGCGACGTTCAGCCGGAACGCCGACGGGACGGCGAGTTCGATCCGCCTCATCATGGTGATCGGGTCGGCCGTCGCGCTCCTGTTCGGAGGCGCCGTGGCGGCCGTGGTCGCGCGATCGATCACCCGGCCCCTCGGTCTGCTCCAGACGCGCATCACCCGCCGCGCCCACGACCCGAGCGGGGGCCTGATCGGCGACGGCGGGCGGCGGGACGAACTCGGCGACATCGCCCGCGCGGCCGACACCTTCCTGGTGCAGATTGCGCGGCGCGAGCAGGCGCTGATCGCCGCGAAGGAGCGCACCGACCGGGCGCTCGACAGGCTCAAGCGCACGCAGGCCGAGCTGATCCAGGCCGAGAAGTTGGCCTCGCTGGGCCAGCTCGTCGCGGGGGTGGCGCACGAGATCAACACGCCGATCGGCATCGCGCTGACCACGGCGGGGATCGTCGATGAGGAAGCGCACACGTTCCGCGACGCGGCGCGCGAGGGGCGGATCTCGCGCAGCAGCCTCGACCGCGCCGCGGGCCGCGTCGCCGAGGGTGCGGGCCTGCTCGTCGCCAACCTCACCCGCGCGGCCGACCTGATCCAGTCCTTCAAACGCGTCGCGGCCGATCAGGTCAGCGGCGAGCGGCGCAGCTTCGCTTTGCGCGTGTTCCTGCACGAGTTGCTCACGAGCCTCGGCCCCATGCTGCGCCAGACCGGGCGCTCGGCCCGCATGGAATGCCCGGACGACCTCGTGCTGGACAGCTACCCCGGCGCGCTGGCCCAGGTGGTCACGAATTTGGTCGTCAACGCGAGCCTGCACGCCTTCCCCGAAGGCGATCCGGGCCTCATCGTCGTGGCGGCCGAGCGTTTCGGACCGGACGCCGTGCGCCTCACGGTCTCGGACGACGGCTGCGGCATCCCTCCCGAGCGCGCCGGCAAGGTCTTCGATCCCTTCTTCACCACGCGGCGGGGCCAGGGCTCGACGGGGCTCGGCCTGCATATCGTGTGGAACCTCGTGACCGGCACGCTGGGCGGCCACGTGGCACTCGAATCGATGACGGGCTGCGGCTCGCGCTTCGTCGTGGATCTCCCCTTCACCGCGGCGCCGCGCGAGCGGGCGCCCGCACTCCTCTCGGGCGAGGTGCATTCATGAGGTTCGCCGCCCTTCTCATGGCCGCGGTGGTGGTCGCCGCGGCCCCTGCACGGGCCAAGACGCTGGTGTTCTGCTCGGAAGGCGATCCCGAGTCGCTCAACCCCCAGGTCACGACCAGCATGACGGGGATCAATGCGGCCGAGCCGATCTTCGACGGGCTCGTCCGCTTCGAGGCGGGCACCGGCGCGATTCTGCCCGGCCTCGCCCGATCCTGGACCGTATCGCCCGACGGGCGCGCCTATACCTTCGTGCTCCGGCAGGGCGTCAGGTTCCACGCCAACGCCCGCTTCACCCCGACGCGCGATTTCAACGCCGACGACGTGATCTTCTCGTTCGAACGCCAGTGGCGCACCGACAACCCGTTCCACGGCACCGCCGGCGCCGGCTACGACTATTTCGACGACATGGGCTTCGGGCGGCTGCTCGAAGGCATCGACCGCCTCGACGACTACACCGTCCGCTTCCGCCTGACCCGGCCCGAGGCGCCGTTCCTGGCCGACCTCGGCATGGCCTTCGCCAAGGTCCTGTCGGCCGAATATGCCGGGGCGCTGCTCAAGGCCGGAATCCCCGAGCGGCTCGACGCGGAGCCCATCGGCACGGGGCCCTTCGCCTTCGAAAGCTACGCGAAGGACCAGACGGTCCGCTACCAAGCCTTCCCCGACCACTGGGGCGGAAAGCCGCCCGTCGATAGGTTGGTGTTTTCCATCACGCCCAACGCCGTGGTGCGCCTCGCCAAGGTCAAGGCCGGCGAATGCCAAATCATGTCCTTCCCGGCGCCCGCCGACATCGACCGGATCGTGCGGGAACCCGCGGTGAGGCTCCTGAGCCAGGAAGGGTACAACATCGGCTACATGACCATGAACGCGAGCCGCCCGCCCTTCGACGACGCGCGCGTGCGGCGTGCCGTCAACATGGCGATCGACAAGGACACGCTGATCCGCGCCGTCTATGGCCGCCTCGGCGTCGCGGCCAAGAATCCCCTGCCGCCCGCCATGTGGTCCTACGACGACGCGGTCGAGCCGTACCCCTACGATCCGGACGCGGCGCGGCGGCTGATGGTCGAGGCGGGCCATGGCGACGGCTTCGAGATCGACATGTGGTATCTCCCGCTGACGCGCGCCTACAATCCCGACGGCAGACGGATCGCCGAGATGGTGGCCGACGACCTGTCGCGGATCGGCATCCAGATCCGCCTCGTGACGGCCCCCTGGAGCGAGTACCGCAACAACGTCCTGGCCGGCGCCCGCGGCATCGCCTTCTACGGCTGGACGTCCGACAACGGTGACCCGGACAACTTCCTCGGCCTCCTGCTCGGTTGCCGGGACGGCAAGCCGGTGGCCAACAACGTCGCCAAGTGGTGCGACCCGGAGTTCGACAGGGCCGTCGAGGCCGCCCGCATAGCGACGGATCGCGGCGAGCGCGAGCGGCTGTACCGCCGCGCCCAAGTCGTGGCCCATGATCAGGCGCCCTGGGTGCCGATCGCGACGGGGGTCAACCTCGCCGTGGTCCGCCGCGAGGTGAGGGGTTTTCAGCTCGACCCGCTCGGCCGCTTCGTGTTCGACAAGGTGGACCTCGCGGACGATTGAGGCGGGGTGGCTTGGCCGGCGGCGGAGCCATACTGACGGCGGCGCTCCTCCACATCTCCTCACCCTTGTGAGCTTCCTGGCACCGGATCCACGATCTTTGCGGGTGCGGAGGCGGACGGGGAACCGACTCATCCTGGAGCCACCGGGCCCGTAGCTCAGCCAGGTATCCCGTCCACCGTTTCAATGAGCCCGAACAGTCGCGTGGACCTCGAGAGCCCGATTGGACAAGGATGAGGCAGGTGGAGTGTTTCCCGCTTGAATCAGTGTTTATGCCCCGGCGCCCTCAACCCCCGAGGAAGGGCCGGCGTGACGGCGCCGTCACGAGCCGCTGTCCGGGCCGAAGAAGCAGTAGACCGTGCTCTGCGAGCCGTCGTCGTAGTTGCGGTAGAACACCCACCAGCTCCCGTCCGGCGAGGGCAGAAGCTTGTCCAGCCTGATGATGCGGGAATACCCATCGAGCCTGTATCCGTCGGGCGTGACGTGGACCTGCTCGGCCGTCAGGTGGTGGGCGTCGGAGGGGCCGCAGCATTGCGACTTGACCCAGCCCGGCACGGGGCCGCCGTCGGCCCACACGTCGTGGGCGCGGGCGGCCCGAAGCGGACATGCGGCGAACGACAGGGCTGCGGCGACGGTGACGATGCGTTTCATGGGCTTCGAGCTCCGTTCGAAATGATCGTCCCGCCCCGATCGCGTCCCATCTCGATCGCACCTCACGGTGTGCCCGGCTTCGGCGGTGCGCGAGTCCCATTTTGACGCGGGCGATCTATCGCAAGATGCGAGCCAGGATCGAGCCGAAATCACCCCTATGGGTTCATACCTGGCCGGCATTCGGCCCGGCAGGGGCGGATTGAGCTCCAAAGATCCCTGCGTCGGGATGCTCGGACCGTCGCCGGATCCATCGCGTTCTCCAAGCGGTGCGGCGCTCCGGAGCGGATACCGTCACCGGCCTGCGAGCCGCGGGAAGCGTCCGTGCCGCGGGACCGGAGGTGCCCGCCCGCGGAGATGCGGGACGTCGCCGGGCCGGGAGCCGAACGGCGGGTTCGCGCATTTCCCCTGTCCAGGGCGCCCGCCCGACGCGGGGCCGACGTGAGACAGGAAGACCGATGTCCGAGCATACCTACCGGCTGATCGAGGTCGTGGGCTCGTCCCCGATCGGCATCGACGACGCCATCAAGGAAGCCGTCGCCGATGCAGCGAAGACCATCCGCAACATTCGCTGGTTCCAGGTGGTGGAGACGCGCGGCCACGTCGAGGACGGCAAGGTGGCGCATTTCCAGGTCACGCTGAAGATCGGCTTCACGCTCGACGATCGGTGACGCCGGGTCCGGGGCGACGTGGGCCGGCGAACCGCCGCGACACCGTGGCGCCCCGGACGGCCAAGCGCGAATTTCGCGCCGAACGGCAGATCCGGCGCGAATGGTTCATCCTTTCTTGCCGAATGCCGGTCATCCTCGCGGCGAGGTGACCGATGCGCCGACGAGTGCTTGCCTTCCTGATCTGCGGCTTGGTGGCGACCACCGGGGCGGAGTCGGGCGAAGGCGGGGAGCCCACGCCGGCCGAGCGGGCGCTCTACGCCAAGCCCGCCTCCATCCCCTACCCCGAGGCCGACGCCCCCACGCCGGCCAAGGTGCGCCTGGGCCACGACCTGTTTTTCGATCCGATCCTGTCGGGGGCGCGGCACATCTCCTGCGCCACCTGCCACGACCCGGCCCTCTCCTGGGGGGACGGCCGGGCCCGGGCGGTCGGGGCGTCGCACGCACCCATGGCGCTGCGCTCGCCGACCCTCATCGACGTCGCCTGGACGGAGCGCCTCGGCTGGGACGGCAAGTTCCGGGACCTCGAATCCGTGAGCTTCAGCCCCATCACGGCCCCCGACAACATGAACCTGCCGGAGGCCGACGCGATCGCGCGCCTGAGGGCGGTGCCGGCCTACGTGAAGCAGTACCAGGACGCCTTCGGCACGCCCGACGTCGACCGCCGCGGGATCGAGCAGGCGCTGGCCACATACGAGCGCACGATCCTCTCGGCCGAGGCGCCCTTCGACCGCTGGATGACGGGCGACGCGGGGGCGGTCGGGGCCGAGGCCAAGCGCGGCTTCGCGCTGTTCAACACCCGCGCCGGCTGCTCGGCCTGCCATTCCGGCTGGGCCTTCAGCGACGGTTCGTTCCATGACATCGGCTCGGCCGAGGGGGACGACATCGGCCGGGGGCGCTTCTTCCCGACCTCCGTGAAGCTGCGCTACGCCTTCAAGACGCCGACGCTGCGCGATGTGGCGCAGCGGGGCCCCTATATGCACGACGGAGCCCTGCCGACGCTGGCGGCCGTGATCGACCTCTATGACCGCGGCGGCATCGCCCGCCCGAGCCGCGCCGTGGAGATCCGCCCGCTCGGCCTGTCGGACGGCGACAAGCGGGATCTCCTGGCCTTCCTCGCCACCCTCACGGCGGCGCAACGCCCCGCGGATTGAGGTTGTGAGGGGCAAGGCGCAGCCGGGCGCCTCTGCCCAGGGGGCGGATTGACCTCGCGATCAGCCGAGAGCCCCGGCCTGCCGGGCCTCAACACCGTCCAGGCGGCGCAGGATGTTCAGCACCTCGCCGTGGCGCGAGATGTTCTGGCCTTCGAGCGAGATCACGTCGCTCTGGATGAGGCGTAGGGCCTTGCCGGTTTCGGCGCGGAACGAGGTGACCTCGACGCGCACGTCGTTCATGTCGGCCGACAGGCGGTCGAGCTTGTCGTGGAACTGTTCGAGGCTGGCCAGTAGAACCCTGACACCGTCGAGCTGCCGCGTCACGGCCGCCATGGCGGCGACGTGCTCGTCCCGCATGCGGCCGAGCAGGTGAAGAGTGTGGTTCTCAGGATCGGCGCTCATGGTCATAGGATAGGTCGGGACATCCTGTTTGGCCAGACGTCGATCGGCTTCCAGTGTGGCGCCGTCATCATGCGGGTTTCCAGAGGGCGAGCCCTTTGACGGTCAGAGCGGAGCCCTGAAAAGGAACTTTCAAAACGATAGATCGGCCACAGTCTTTCGACTGCTGATCAGGGCTCCGCCCTGAAACCCGCAAAAGGCCGAGGGCCTTTTGAAACCTGACTATCTTTCAGAATTCGAATACTTTCTTCTCTCATCCCATCTGACGAAGGCTGCGCGACGAGGTCGGCCGCCACCGTTCCGCGCCCTGCGGCCCAGTGCGGCAGGTGCGAGCGGTCGCGCTCGCCGGCGATCACGCGCGCCACGCCCTCGCCCATCAGGGCGCCCAGCTTGAAGCCGTGGCCCGAACAAGCGCTGAGCACGAAGCCCTTGGCGCCGATCGCCTCCGCGATGAAGGCCTCGTCCTCCGTCACCGTGTAGAAGCAGGCCTTGCGCTCCAGCACCGTGTAACGGTCGAAGTCGCGGTAGGACAGGCGGGCGGCCGTGAACAGGCGGGCGAGGTCCTCGTCGGTCGCCAGGCGGTCCCCGTCGGGGTCGCCGCGCCGGGTGAACTCGTGGTCGCCGACCTTGAGCCGCGTGCCGGGGCGAGGCGGCAGGGTGTAGGTGCCGCTGTCCCGGCCGAGGTCGAGGAAGACCGGCGCCGCGGCCCAGGCCGCGCAGAGCTCGGCCGGCGGGGCCACGAAGGCCACCGACTGGCGCGACGGCACCGCCACGCCCTTCAGCCGCGGCACGAGCCGGTCGACCCAGGCGCCGGCCGCCACCACCACCACGTCGCCGCGGTGGACCTCGGGGCCGACGCTCACCGTGCCGGCCTCGGGGTCGACCGCGTCGACGCGCGCGCCGGGGTGAAAGCGCACGCCGCGGCCGGCGAGGTGGACGACGAGGTCCGTGAGGATGCGGATGGGGAACAGCACCCCCGCCCCGTCGGCCTCGTAGGCCCCCGTCAGCCCCTCGGTCAGCAGCATCGGGTAGCGCTCGGCCACGGCGTCGAGCGGGATGTCGCGGTGGCGGATGTCGAGTTCGTCCATGCTGGCGCGGCTGGCCTCGAACCACGGCACCTCCTCGCGTTGCAGCACCACCAGGGGCAGCGGCTCGAAGTGGCGCGCGCCGAGGTCACTCCACAGGTCCTCGTAGACCCGGAACGCGTCGGGCATCATCCGCGCGTAGCCGTCGAAAGTGCCGTAGGCGTGCCGCGTGATGCGGTGCTCGTCGTAGGACGAGGCCTTGGCGTTGGGGATCTGGCCCTGCTCGAACACGTCCACCGCGAAGCCGCGGCGGGCCAGCGCCCAGGCGGTCGACAGCCCGGCGATGCCGCTGCCCACCACGAGGACGCGGGCGCCGGGGGCACGGACGGGATAGGTCATGGCGTGGTCCTTTGAGGCGAGGTCAGGCGGCCCGCAGCGCGGCCGCCGGAGTCGTCCAGCCGCGGCGCTCGCGCCAGTCGAGGGGCAGGTTGCGGAAACGGTCGAGGCCGAGCTTGCCGATCTCCGCGAAGGAGCAGCGCCCGTCCACCACGAGGTCGCGGATCGCGTGGCCGGTCGCGGGCGACAGGCCGAAGCCGACTCCCGACATGGTGCAGACCGTGACGTTGCCGGGGTCCTCCGGCCGGTCGATCACCGGGCGGCCGTCGGGCGTGTTCTCGACGATGCCGGCCCAGGAGCGGATCACCCGCACGTGGGCCGCCTTGGGGAAGAGTTCGGCCAAGCGGCGCGACAGGTTGGCGAGCAGCGGCGAGGAGGGCCGGCCCCGCGGCCCCGCGGCCTCCGTCTCCAGCCACTCGTGGGGGCCGCCGCCGTAGGCGAGGTTGCCGCGCAGCGTCTGCCGCCCGTAGAGGCCGTTGCCGTCGACGCCGCCGATCCGCAGCGGGGGCAGCGGCTCGGTCACGATCATCTCGGCGCGGGCCGCGGCGAGCGGCAGGTGCAGGCCGACCGGCGCGAGCAGCGCCTCGGCCTGCGGGCCGGCCGCCACCACGAGGTGGTCGCAGGCGATCTCGCCCCGCGGCGTGTCCACGCCGACGACGCGCCCGCCCCGCTGCACGAGGCCGAGCGCCGGCGTGTGCTGGAGGATGCGGCCGCCGAGGTCCTGCAGCGCCCAGGCGTAGGCCTGCACGGTGCGCTGCGGGTTGGCGTGGCCGCCGAAGTGCAGGTGGACGCCGCTCACCACGTTCTCACCCGCCAGCGGCACCCGCTCGTGCACCTGCTTCGCGTCCAATGCTTCCCAGCGGTAGCCAGGCGGGATGCGCCCTGCCAGGTCCTCGTGGAGCGACGCCTTTGCCG
>CAXTFP010000003.1:0-20307 GCA_964243135.1 uncultured Lichenihabitans sp. | reverse complement strand
GTCGGCCTTCGGCCGTCTTCCCGCGCTGGATCCCCGCCTGCGCGGGGATGAGCGGAAGAGAGGGCGTTCCGAGCCGGGCGTTCGGAAGGCAGGTGATCCGATGCTCCATCCCGCGAGAGATCGACGATCGAGAAGCCCTGTCGGCGAAGGATGACGATGGCGGACCGACACGATCGCGACAAGCGCCCCTCGCCCGACGCCCTCCTGGCCGAGGCCCGGCGCGAGGGCGGCCGCCGCGGACGGCTCAAGATCTTCCTCGGCGCGGCGCCGGGCGTGGGCAAGACCTACGAGATGCTCACCACCGCCCGCGCCCGGCTGCGCGAGGGGCGCGACGTCGTGGCCGGCGTGGTCGAGACTCACGGCCGCGCCGAGACCGAAGCCCTCGTCGAGGGCCTGGAGGTGATCGGGCGCCGCAGCGCCGCCTACAAGGGCGGCACGTTGGAGGAGATGGACCTCGACGCGTTGCTGGCGCGCCGCCCGCAGATCGCCCTCGTGGACGAGCTCGCCCACACCAACGCGCCCGGCAGCCGCCACCCCAAGCGCTACCAGGACGTCGAGGAACTGCTGGCCGCCGGCATCGACGTCCACACCACCCTCAACATCCAGCACGTCGAGAGCCTGAACGACGTGGTGGCGCAGATCACCCGCGTGCGCGTGCGCGAAACGGTGCCGGACTCGATCCTCGACCAGGCCGACGACATCGAGGTGATCGACATCGCGCCGGGCGACCTCCTGCAGCGGCTGCGTGAGGGCAAGATCTACCTGCCTCGGCAGGCGGAGCGCGCGCTGGAGCACTTCTTCTCGCCCGGAAACCTCACGGCCCTGCGCGAGCTCGCCCTGCGCCGCACCGCCCAGCGCGTCGACGACCAGCTCCTCACCCACATGCAGGCCCACGCCATCGCCGGCCCCTGGGCGGCGGGCGAGCGGGTGGTCGTGTGCGTCAGCGAGGACCCGCGCTGCGCCGGCCTCGTGCGCTACGCCAAGCGCCTCGCCGACCGGCTGCACGCCCCCTGGATCGCCCTGTCGATCGAGGGGCCGCGCAGCCTGCAGCTCACGGACGTGGAGCGCGACCGCGTGGCCGACACGCTGCGGCTGGCGGACCGGCTCGGCGGCGAGGCCGTCACCGTGCCGGGCGCCGGCCGGCGCGTCGCCGACGACGTCATCGCCTACGCCCGCGACACCAACGTCACCCACATCGTCACCGGGAAATCCGAGCGCTCGGCCCTGTTCGAGCTGATGCACGGCTCCGTCGTGCACGACCTCGTGCGCCGCTCCGGCAACATCAGCGTCCACGTCATCGCGGGCGACGCCATCGAGGACGTGCGGCCCGTGCCGGGCAAGGCGGTGCGGGCCGCCCCCGAGCGCCCCACGCTCGACGCCAAGCCCTACGGCGCGGCCGTGCTGGCGGTGGCCCTGGCGCTCGGGCTGTCGGTCCTCGTGCAGCGCTTCTTCGCCGTGCAGAGCGTCGAGGCCGTGTTCCTTACGGCCGTGGTGGTGGTGGCGGTGCGCTTCGGCCTCGCGCCCTCGCTGGCCGCGGTGATCGGCGGCTCGCTGTGCTACAACTTCTTCTTCCTGCCCCCGCTCTACACCTTCACCATCGCGGACCCGAGCAACATCGCGGCCCTGTTCTTCTTCACCGTCGTGGCGGTGCTGGTGTCGAACCTCGCGTCCCGGACCCGCTCGGAGGCCGTGATCGCCCGGGGCCGCGCCCGCGCTACGGAGGCGCTCTACGGCTTCAGCCGTAAGCTCGCCGGCTGCGGCGACCTCGACGACGTGCTCTGGGCCACCGTGTTCCAGATCGCCTCCATGCTGAAGGTCCGCGTCGTGGTGCTCCTGCCCGAGGCGGGGCGCATCGCCGTCAAGGCCGGATACCCGCCCGAGGACCAGCTCGACGAGGCCGACATCGGGGCCGCGACGTGGTGCTTCGACAACGACCGGCCCGCCGGGCGCAGCGCCGACACCCTGCCGGGCGCCCGGCGCCTGTTCCTGCCGATGCACGCGGGGCGGGGGCCGATCGGCGTCATCGGCATCGACACGGACGCGCCGGGCCCGATCCTCACGCCGGAGCGCCGCCGCCTGCTCGACGCGCTGAGCGACCAGGGCGGGCTCGCCATCGAGCGCGTGAGGCTCGTCGAGGACCTCGACCGGGCGAAGCTCCTGACCGAGACGGACCGGCTGCGCCAGGCCCTGCTGACCTCCATCTCGCACGACCTGAAGACGCCGCTCGCCTCCGTGCTCGGCGCCGCCAGCACGCTGCGCGACCTCCACGGCGCGCTGGACGAGGCCGCGAAGGCGGACCTCCTGGCGACCGTGATCGACGAGGCCGAGCGCTTGAACCGCTTCATCGCCAACCTGCTCGACATGACGCGGCTCGAAGCCGGCGCCGTGAAGCCCAACCTGCGCGAGCAGGACGTCGGCGAGATCGTCGGCACGGCGCTGCGGCGCGCGGCCAAGATCCTGGCGACCCACCGGGTCGAGGTGGACGTGGCCCCGGACCTGCCGCCGCTCGACCTCGACGCCGTGCTGTTCGAGCAGACCCTGTTCAACCTCCTCGACAATGCCGCGAAATACGCCGCCGAGGGCACGGCCATCCGCATCCAGGCCTGGGGGGAGCGCGGGCGGATCCACCTCCAGGTGCTGGACGAGGGGGACGGCATCCCGGCCGAGGACGTCGAGCTGATCTTCGACAAGTTCTACCGCGCGCGGAAGAGCGACCGCGTCCGGGCCGGCACGGGCCTGGGGCTGGCGATCTCGCGCGGCTTCATCGAGGCCATGGGCGGCACGATCACGGCCGCCAACCGGACGGACCGGCGCGGGGCGGCCTTCACCCTGACCTTCGACGTTCCGATCGCCGCCCGCCGGCAGAGCAGCGCCGCATGAGCACCTCCCCGATCCGCATCCTGGTCATCGACGACGAGCCCCCCATCCGCAAGCTGCTGCGCATGGGCCTGTCGTCCCAGGGCTACCACGTGCTGGAGGCGCCCGACGGGCGCGCGGCGCTGGACCTCCTCGGCCGCGAGGCGCCCGACCTCATCATCCTCGACCTCGGCCTGCCCGACGTGAAGGGCCACGAGCTGCTGCGCGTCATCCGCGAGCGCCACGAGACGATCCCGGTCGTGGTCCTGTCGAGCCGGGGGGACGAGGCCGGGGTGGTCGAGGCCTTCGACCTCGGGGCCGACGACTACGTGACCAAGCCCTTCGGCATGAACGAGCTCCTGGCCCGCCTGCGCGCCGCGCTGCGCCACCAGCTCGCGGTCCAGGGCGAGCGCCCGGTCTTCCGGGTGGAGGAGCTGTCGGTCGACCTCGTGCGCCGGATCGTCCGCATGGCCGAGCGCGACGTCAAGCTGTCGCCCAAGGAATACGAGGTGCTGCGCCTTATGGTGCTGCACGCCGGCAAGGTCCTGACCCACGCGCATATTCTGCGCGAAGTCTGGGGCTCGTCGACCGACTCGCAATATCTGCGCGTCTACGTGCGCCAGCTCCGGCAGAAGCTCGAACCCGACCCCGAGCGGCCCCGCTACATCCTGACCGAGACGGGCGTCGGCTATCGCCTGCGCGCGCCGGACTGAGACGCCCCATGCAGGTCACCGATCTCCTGACGCCCGACCGGGTGTTCCTCGACCTCCGGGTCGCCGACAAGCGCCGCCTGATCGAGGAGCTGGCGCGCCGCGCCGCGGGCCCCCTCGACCCGCGGCAGGTCGCCGAGGCCCTGGAGGAGCGCGAGCGGCTGGGCTCGACCGGCATGGGGGCCGGCATCGCGATCCCCCACGCGCGCTTCCCAGCGCTGCGCCAGCCCGTCGGCTGCTTCGCGCGCCTGCGGCCGGGGATCGACTTCGACGCCATCGACGAGCGCCGGGTCGACCTCGCGTTCCTGCTGCTGCTGCCGGCCGAGGCGGAGGGCCACCAGCTCAACGCCCTCGCCTGCGTGGCGCGGCGGCTCCGGGACGAGCGGGTGACGGCCGTCCTGCGCGCGGCTCGCGACGCCGGGGCCGCCTACGCGGCGCTGGCGGACCTTCACGTGCCGTGATTCAAGCTGAGGGAAAATATTGATTTGTCTTCATCGGCCCTGAGGCGATGCTTCACCTCGGATTGGGATCCCAAAGGGCTCGCCCTTTGGCGGGTTTCAGGGCGGAGCCCTGAAGAAGGAATGTCTTCAATTCTCTTTTATCAGGGCTCTGCCCTGAAACCCGCAAAAGGCCGGGGGCCTTTTAAAACCGAACTGACGTGATGCTCGGGAGCGGGCATCATCTCAATATCAGGACCAGATCGCTCGCGCCGCGTCACGCGGCCCTGACGCCGGCCGAGGGCGGGCACAGCGCCAGATCGGCAAGAGCTTGCGCGATGCCGTCGGCCGTGCTCGGCGCGACGCCGACGAGGGGCAGGCGCGGCTCCCGGTCGAAGCCGGGGCGGATGTAGGCCAGCGCCTGCTTGATCGGCCCCGGGTTCGGCTCGCGCCCCAGCGCCGCGATGAGGGGCTGGAGCCGGGCCTGGATCGCCCGGGCCTGCGCCCAGTCCTTGACACGGCAGGCCCGCTGGAGCTGGGCGCAGAGGGCGGGCGCGACGTTGGCCACGACCGAGATGCAGCCCCGGCCGCCCGCGAGATTGAACGTCACGGCGCCCGCATCGTCGCCGCAGAGCTGCACGAAGCGGTGGCCCGCCACGAGCCCCGTCACGCGCGGGCGCTCGGGGTCGCCCGTCGCGTCCTTGATGCCGATGATCGAGGGGATGGCGGCCAACTGCTCCACCGTGTCGGGATGGAGGTCCACGCCCGTCCGCGCCGGCACATTGTACACAATGAGGGGCAGGTCGACCGCGCCCGCCACCGCCGCATAGTGGCGATAGAGTCCCTCCTGGCTCGGCCTGTTGTAGTAGGGCGTCACGACCAGCGCGGCGTCGGCGCCGGCCGCCTTCGCGGCACGCGTCCGCTCGATGGTCGTGGCCGTGCAGTTCGTGCCCGTGCCGACGATCACCGGAACGCGGCCGCCGGCGCCCTCGACGCAGATGCGGGTGAGGCACTCCCGCTCCCCCGCGGTCAGCGTCGAGCCCTCGCCGGTCGTGCCACAGGGCACGAGGCCCTGGGTGCCCTCCCGGATCTGCCAGTCGACGAGATCGGCGAAGACGCCCTCGTCGATCCCGCGCGGCGTGAACGGCGTGGCGAGGGCCGTCATGGAACCCTGGATGAACATGGGAACCTCCGGGGCTAAGAGAGCGTCAGGCTGAGCGGCGCGTCGGCGAAGCGCACCGCCTCGGGCCGCCCCCTGCACTCGTCCCGCGCGTAGTGGAGGGCCGTGTCCCGGGTGCGGAAGATGCCGCCCCCAAGGCCGTGCGTCTCGACCGCGAGCCAATGTCCCTCGCGGTCCTGCCCGACCAGGAAAGCCGTCCGCCGTTCCCGCGCCGCTGCCGTCGTTCGATCGTTCACGTCCGTGTCCGTCCCTGTGGAGACGGCGCCCGGAACCCGTCCGGGGCCGCGTCCCGGAATGTGATCGATCCCGCATCAAGGATCGAGACGGAGGGAAGGACGGCCGTATAGGAATCCCGTGGCGATCCAACGGTCACGGGCCGTGCACCTCCGGGCGATATCGATCGTTGACCGTCCGTGCGCGGCCGAGCCGCCGGAGGCCGGCGCCCGCGGCGACGGGGGCCGCCCGTTTCTGGCGGGAGCGCCGTTCCGGCCCGTGGAGATCGACATGGCGATGGATCGAATGCAGGAACACCGCGCGGCCCTCCTGGCCCAGTGCCCTCCGGTGCCCGAACCGCCCGAGGCGGAAGCCGCGGCCCTGCCGATCCACGTCACCCATTGGGGCCGGACGGGCCCGGCAGTGCTGGTCGTGCACGGTGGCGTTCAGGGCGGATTGGGCGGTGGCCCGAGCACCTTCTCGGCGCAGGAAGCTCTGGTGGGACGGGGCTGGCAGTTCGACCTGGTCGACAGGCCCGGCTTCGGCCGGAGTCCGTCCCGCGGCGTCGACGACATGGAGAGGGATGCAGTCTGGATCGCCGGCATGCTGGGCGACGGCCGACACCTCATGGGCCACTCCTGGGGCGGGGCCTCGTCCCTCCTGGCCGCCGCCCATCGGCCCGATGCCGTCCGCTCCCTCGTCCTCGTCGAGCCGGCGCTGATGCCGCTGCTGGTGCGTGATCCATCCCTGAACGACGATCCGACGGTCGCGGCCGACGCCCGGGCCATGGCGGGACGGCTCCTGTCGGCCCGCACGCCGGGGGACTACGCCCTCGCATTCATCCACGGCCTCGGCGCGCCGGACGGAGGCGGCGCACCCAACTCCGCCGTGGCCGCCCTGGAGCGGGATCCCGCGCGGGCCGCGGCGGTCGGCTGCGCCCTGCTGCGGGGGCGGATGGCCTCGGACGACGCGATGAGGCGGGCCGCCGAGGTCGTCCGCCGTGCCGAAATTCCGGTTCTCGTGGTGACCGGCGGCTGGAGCCCGTCCTTCGACGCCGTCGGCGCCATCGCGGCCCGGCTCACCGGCGGCCGGCACGCCCTCGTGCCCTCGCCCGACCACTTCGTGCAGCTCACCGGCGCGGACGCGTTCAACGCGGCCGTCGACGCCTTTCTGCGCGAGACGGAGGCGGTCCGTCGGCCGCCGGCCCGGGACGTCGGCTCGACGCCGTGATCCCGGGCGCCCTCTTCAGGCCTTGCTGGCGCCCGCGAGGAAGAGCTGGCTGATCGCCGAGGGCTGGACGCCGGTGACGCCCTTGGCCGTGACCACGAGGTAGTCGTAGAAGTAGCCGAAGATCAGGGGCGTCTCGTCGAGCAGCAGCTTCTCGATCCGGCCGGCATGCTCCCGCTGGCTGTCGAGGTCGGCGGTCGCGACGTAGCCCGCCACGAGCCGGTCGTAGTCGGCGTTCTTGAAATGCGCGGCGTTCCAGGTCCCCGTGCTGAGCAGGGGGGCCGACAGGTACACGTTCGGCACGCCGCGGTGGCCGTAGTCGGTGATCCCCATGGGGGAGTCCAGCCAGGCGGACTTGCCGTAGACGGCGTCGCCGTAATAGCCGTCCTGGTCGAGCACGTTGAGGTCGATGGTGACGCCGATGTCGCGCGCGGCCGTCTGGACGAGCTGGGCGTATTCGGGGATCTCGAGGAAGCGCTCGGTCGTCAGCGTGACCCTGGTGCCCTTGGCGCCGGCGGCTTCGAGCAGGGCCTTGGCCTCGGCGATGTCCTTCGCGCGCTGCGGCACGGTCCTGTCGGTCGAGGGGTAGACGGGCGCGAAGGGGCTGTCGTTGCCCTCGACCGCGCGCCCGCGCATCAAGCCTTTGGTGAGGCGGGACCGGTCGAGCGCCAGGGCCAGCGCGCGCCGCACCCGCTTGTCCTTGAAGGGCTCCACGTCGCAGCGCATGTGGAGCTGCTGGTGCGCGGACGACTTCAGGCTGATCACCGTGAAGTTCGGGTCATTGAGCAGGGCCGAGCCCGCCAGGACGGGGACCTGCTGGATCATGTCGACGTCGCCGCCCTGCAGCGCCAGGATCATCGGCGGCGTGTCGGTGTAGAAGGTGAAGACGAGCCTGTCCGGCAGGGCCTTCTCGCCCCAATAGTCCGGGTTGCGGACGAAGGAGGCTCCCACCTTCGCCGTGTACTTCTCCAGCTTGAACGGCCCCGTGCCGTTGAAGGTCGTCTCGAAGTCGCCGGCATAGTCGGCCGGGATGATGATGGCGTTGTAGTTGTCCGACGACACGATGTAGGGGAAGTTGCCGTTCGGCGCGTCGAGGTGGAACGCCACCGTGTAGTCGTCCACCTTGCGGGCGCCGCCCTTGCTCAGCGTGCCGGCGAAGGCCGACAGCGCGTTGGACGCGTTCTTGGGGTCGGCGAGCCGGTCGATCGAGGCCACGACGTCGTCGGCCTTCATCTCGCGGCCGTCGTGGAACTTGACGCCCTTGCGCAGGGTGAAGGTCCAGACCGTGCTGTCGGCGTTGGGCGACCAGCTCAGCGCCAGCGCGGGCCTCAGGACGAGGTCGGGGCCATCGTTGCACAGGAACTCGCCCACCTGCTGCAGCAGGATGAGGCCGCCGGAATTGGCCACCGACACGGGTTCGACGGCGGCGGCCGGGACCTTCTGGGCGATCCGCAGCGTGCCGCCCGGGGCGGCCCGCGCCGCGCCGAGCGCCGGCAGCGTGCCGAGGCCGGCCCCGGCGACCCGCAGGAGCGCCGGCATCGACAGGCCGAGCACGGAGCCGTGCCGCAGGAACTCGCGCCGGCTGACGCGCCCGGCGACGAAGCCGTCGACGAGGTGACTCTCCATATCGGTCCCCGCGAAGCGCAGGCGGTCGGCGGCGTCGGGATCATAGGTCATGGATTGCACAGCTCCTCGTCGAGGGCGAAGGCCCGAATCTCGCGACGTCCTCGGCGGCATGGTGGAGCAGCCCCGCGCCGCGTGCAACCCTGTCCGGCCGCCGCCGTGGATGAGGCACCCCGGCCTCAGCGCCGCCGCCGCGAGGGGAGCGCATCGGCGTCGGCCGGCGGCACGCCGGGCGCGGCCTCGTAGGCGCGGGACAGGTGGGCGCGCATGAGCGCTGCGGCCCCCTCGCGGGCGCCGGAGCGGACGGCCGCGATGATGGCGAGGTGCTCGACGCACCAGTCCCGCACCCGCCGCCGGTTGGTGTAGCCGCCGAACTCCAGGAGCCGCCGCAGCCTGTTCTGCTGCTGGATGGCCTGCAGGAAGAAGGCGTTGCCGCTGACCTCCGCGCACATCTCGTGGAAGGCCGCGTCGGCCTCGAACAATTGCCGCCGGTCGACGGCCGCGATGTCGGGGTGGGACTCGAAGTGGACGTGCTGCAGCCGGCAGCGCTCCAGGGCGGCGAGGTCCGGCCGGAAGGTGGACAGCAGAAAGCCCGCGGGCTCGATGGTCAGGCGGAGGTCGTAGCTGTTGCGCAGCGCGACCACCGAATCCAGGGTCGGCAGGAACGTCCAGCCGCGCCCCTCCCTGCGCGCCACGAGCCCGTCCTCGGCCAGCCGCGACAGCGTGCGCAGCAGCACGGCGCGGTCCGCCCCGTAGCGCCGGGCGAGCTCGCTCTGGGTCACCGACAGCGGGATCGTGCCCGCCAGCCGGTCGCCCACGATCCGATCGTAGAGGTCCTGGTCGGCGGTGGCCGGCACCGCGATGGCGGCCCGGTCGAGCGCGCCGGGCGGGCGGACCAGCACGTAGCCGAGGTTGGGCCGCGACGCCACGAGCCCCCGCTCGGCCAGCACCGCCAGGGCCGCGCGCACGGGGGTGCGCGACACCCCGAGGAGGTCGCCGAGCGGCTGCTCGCGCAGCCGGTGGCCGGGCTCGAACCGCGCGTCACGGATCAGGTCCAGGATCTGGTGGGCCAGGCGGTTCCGGCTCTGATGGGAGGTGCGCGCCATGCCCTGCGGTCCCCGAGGCATGTCCTCGTCGGCACGGTCAGTACAATGGCCGCGAGCCTCGCGCGAGCGTTTCGGGGCCCGTCCTGACCGTTTGGTGGGCGTCGCTGCCCAGCATTGCGCCTTGACTCGACCCGTCGCCCGTTTTGTACTGTTTGTGCTCAACAGAGCAATGTCGAATCGACGAAGGGATCCTCCATGCGCCATCTCGTTGCGGCCCTGGCGGCGAGCGCCGCCCTCGCCGGCCCCTGCGTGGCCGCCGAGATTGCCCCGGCCGGGCTGGTGGACAAGGGCGCGCTCACCTACGGGGTGGCGGCCTCCTTCGCGCCCTTCGAGTTCATGCGGGACGGGAAGCCCGCGGGTTTCGACATCGATCTCATCGAGGCCCTGGGCCGGAAGCTGGCGCTGCAGCCCAAGGCCATGAACATGGACTTCGGCGGCCTGATCCCGGCCCTCGGGGGCCAGCGGCTCGATCTCATCAATTCGGCCATGTACATCAACCCGAAGCGCGCCGAGCAGGTCGACTTCGTGCCCTACCTCAAGATCGGCAACGAGGTCGTGGTGCAGAAGGGCAATCCAGCCAAAATCACGGGCCGCGACGCCTCGCTCTGCGGCAAGTCCGTCGCGGTCACGCTCGGCGCCATCGAGGAAACCTACGCGCGCGAGGACTCCGCCCATTGCGAGGCCGCCAAGATGCCGGCCGTCAAGGTCCTCACGTTTCCGACCGCGCAGGACGCCTCGCTGAACCTGCGCCAGGGACGGGCCGACGCCTTCTTCGATTCCACGCCGGGCGTGGTCGAGCTGACGGGCGCCGTGCCGGACACGTTCGAGGTCGCCGGCCCCGA
Source organism: uncultured Lichenihabitans sp. (assembly GCA_964243135.1). GTDB lineage: Bacteria > Pseudomonadota > Alphaproteobacteria > Rhizobiales > Beijerinckiaceae > Lichenihabitans. The sequence continues at coordinate 10,113 of CAXTFP010000003.1, read as the reverse complement.
GTTCGAGTCGGGCACGCAGATCGGCATGGCGGTCCGCAAGGGCGACCGCGCGATGCAGGACGGGGTGGCGGCGGCCCTGAAGGAGATCGTCGCGGACGGCACCTATAGGGCCCTCATCGCCAAGTGGAAGCTGCCGGCCTCCGTGTCGCTGTTCGACTGACGCTCCCCGGGAGCGTGGGGGAGCCGTGTCGGCCGCTCTGATCCTCGGCTACCTCCTGTCGCCCGCCTTCGCCTGGGGCGCGGCGATGACGCTCCTGCTCACGGTGCTGTCGCTGGTCCTGGGCCTGGCGGCGGGCCTCGTCCTGGCCCTGATCCAGCAGAACCGGTCCTGGGCGAGCCGCGTCGTCGCGACCGCCTACCTATGGGTCTTCCGCGGCACACCCGTGCTGTTCCAGATCATCTTCATCTACAACGTGCTGCCCTCCTTCGGCGTCCGGCTCACGGCCTTCACCAGCGCGGTCCTGGCGCTGTCGCTGAACGAGGCCGCCTACATGGCCGAGATCCTGCGCGCCGGCCTCGACGCCGTGACGGCGGGGCAGCGGACCGCCGCCCTGGCGCTCGGCATGACGCGGCTGCAGGTGCTGGCCAACGTGGTGCTGCCCCAGGCGGCCCGCGTGGTGCTGCCGCCGGTCGGCAACCAGATGGTCGGCATGCTGAAGACCAGCGCGCTCGTGTCCGTGGTGGCGGTCGAGGAGCTGCTGCTCGTCGCCAACCAGACGGCCAGCGCCTCTTTCCACTACCTCGAAGCCCTGTCGGCGGCCGGCCTCTACTACATGCTGCTCACCGCCCTGTTCATGGGCGCTCAGGCGCTGGTCGAGCGGGCCCTCGATCCCCGGCGCCGCCGCGGCGTCCGGCCCGCCGGTGCGCGCGCCCCGGCCGCGGCCCTCGACGCCGGACGTTGAGGGCGCACCGTGACGACCCCCGCCGCCCGGCCCGTCCTCGAACTCGTCGGGATCGACAAGAGCTTTCGCGCCGCGAGGGTGCTGAAGTCCTGCAGCCTCGCGGTCCTGCCGCGGCAGACCGTGGTGCTCATCGGCCCGTCGGGCGCCGGCAAGTCGACGCTGCTGCGCTGCATCAACCTGCTCGAACCGGTCGATGCCGGTGCCGTGGTGTTCGAGGGCCGCGAGATCACGGGCGACGCGCGCCGCGCCCACCTCGTGCGACGCCAGATCGGCATGGTGTTCCAGAACTTCGAGCTCTTCGGGCATCTGTCGGTCGTGGAGAACATCATGCTGGCGCCCGTCAAGGTGCTGGGGCTGAGCCGCCTCGACGCCCACGACATCGCGCTGCGGCTGCTCGGCAAGGTCCGCATCCCCGACAAGGCCGACAGCTTCCCGGACGAGATCTCGGGCGGCCAGCAGCAGCGCGTGGCCATCGCCCGGGCGCTCGCCATGCGGCCCAAGCTGATGCTCTTCGACGAGCCGACCTCGGCGCTCGACCCGGAGATGATCCGTGAAGTGCTGGACGTGATGGCGGACCTCAGCGCCGAGGGCATGACCAGCGTGGTGGTGACCCACGAGATGGGCTTCGCCCGCCACGCCGCCGACCGGATCGTGTTCATGGAGGCGGGCGAGATCGTCGAGCAGGCCACGGGCGAGGCCTTCTTCGGCGGCGCCGTGCAGGAGCGCGCGCGGCGCTTCCTCGACCAGATCATCCGCTGAGAGCCGATGGTGCCCATGCCCCCATGCCCCGACGCCGCCCGGATGAAGCGCGAGCTCGCCCGCCTCGTCGCCATCCGCAGCGAGAACCCGCCGGGCCGCGAGGTGGAGGCCGCCGACTGCGTCGCCGGGCTGCTGGCGCCCGCGGGCTTCGACCTGTCGTCCGCGGCCTACGAGCCCGGCCGCGTCAACCTCGTGGCGAGGCTGGAGAACGGGCCGGGGCCCGTCTTCGCCTTCAACACCCACATGGACGTCGTGCCGGCCGGCGAGGGCTGGTCGTCCGATCCGTTCGTCCTGCGCGAGGCGGACGGACGGCTCTTCGGCCGCGGCGCCTGCGACTGCAAGGGCCCGCTCGTCGCCATGGCGGAGGCGCTGCGGATGCTGGCGGCGGACCGCCGCGCGTGGTCGGGCACGCTGCTCGGCGTCTTCGTGGCCGACGAGGAGGTCGCGAGCCGGGGCGCCAGGCACTTCGCGGCCGGCCACCCGCGCATCGACTTCGCGGTCGTGGGCGAGCCCACGGCCAACGCCACCATTTCGGCCCACAAGGGCAGCCTGCGCCCCCTCGTGCGGGTTCACGGCGTGCCGGCCCATTCGGGCACGCCGGAGCTCGGCGAGAACGCCATCCTCCGGGCCGGGCAGTTGCTGGGCCTCATCGAGCGGCAGCACCTCGACGTGGTGCGCCACCGCACCCATCCGCTGGTCGGCGGCGCCAGCCTCACCGTCACCCGCGTGTCGGGCGGCCACGCCGACAACGTGCTGCCCGGCGCCTGCGACCTCCTCCTCGACCGCCGCACCGTGCCGGGCGAGGACGAGGCGGCGGTGAAGCGCGAGATCGAGGCCCTGCTCGACCTCGCCCGCGCGCGCTTCGGCCTCCGCGCCGAGGTGGTCGAATACCGGCCCACCACGGGCGGCGCCACCGAGACGGCCGCCGATCAGCAAATCGTCCAGGCCAGCCTCGCGGCCTGCCGGGCCCACGGCACCGGCGACCCCGGCCCCTTCGGCTTCCAGGGCGCCTGCGACCTCGTCCACTTCCGCGGCCTCGGCGCCCAGGGCGTCGTGATCGGCCCGGGCTCGCTCGCGGTGGCGCACAAGCCCGACGAGTTCGTGCCGGCGGACGAGTTCGTGAGCGCGAGCCTCATCTACCGCGACGTGGCGCTCGCCATGATGGGCGCGCCCTGATGCGGCTCAGCCTGTACCGGGCCGAGCTGCGCTACGGCGGCGGTCTCGTGCTGCACACGGCCGCGTCGGGCAGCGTCCCGGCGCTCGACGAACTCTACCTGCGCATCGAGGACCGGCACGCCACCGGCCTCGGCGAGGTGCGGATCAACGTCGCCTACCTCAACGGGCTCGCGCCCGAGGCGGTGATCGCCGACGCGATCGGGGCGATCGAGGGCGCGGACTGGACGCGCGACCCCGCCGACCTCCTGGCCGGGATGGGAAACTGGGCGCCGCGCCGCACGGCGCCGGTGCGCGCCCTCATCGACGCGGCGCTGCACGACCACCTCGGCCGGCGCGAGGGCCGTGCGGTGGCGGCCATGCTCGGCGCCCCCGCGGGCGAGGCGGTCGAGCTCCGCACGAACCAGACACTGTTCGTGTCGAGCGACGCCGCTTTCAAGGCCCGGGCCGAGCGCTGCGTGGAGCGCGGCTTCCGCGACCTCAAGCTGCGGATGGGAGCGGGGGACTTCGCCGAAGACCTCGCCCGCCTGGCCTGGCTGCGCGAGTGCTTCGGCGACACCTTGCGGCTCGCGGCCGACGCCAACGGGCAGTGGACGGCCGAGGCCGCGCGGGAGCGGATCGGGCGGCTCCTGCCACACGGCCTCCTCTACCTCGAGCAGCCCTTGCCGGTCGGTGAGGAGGCAGCCTCGGCCCGGCTCGCGGACGAGTCCGGCCTGCCGGTCATGCTGGACGAGAGCGTGGCCTCGCCCGCCGACGTCGAGCGCGTGGCCGCGATGGGCGGGCGGCTCTGGGCCCATCTCAAGCTCGTCAAGCTCGGCGGCATCGCGCCCACGGTGGCGGCGGCCCGCCGGCTCGCCGCCGCGGGCGTGACCTGCATGGTCGGGCAGATGAACGAGGGGGCCGGCGCCACGGCGGCGGCGCTGCCGGCGGCCGCGGCGGCGCGCCCGGCCTGCGCCGAACTCTACGGGGCCGACGGTCTCGGCCACGACCCCGTGGGCGGCGTCACCTACGGCGCCGGCACGGTCGCGGCCGCCGATACCCCCGGCCTCGGCATCACCTTCGACCCCGCCCGTGCGCGCCTCATCAGGGAGTTCTGACATGCAGGACGGTTCCGTCACCCAAGGCCAGGAGTCGGCCTTCCCGAAGGCCGAATACGAGCGCCGCACCGCTGCCGCCCGCGCGGCCCTGGCCGAGGCCGGCATCGACGCCCTGGTGGTGACCGGCCCCGAGAACATCTTCTACCTCACGGGCCAGCAGACGCCCGGCTATTACACGTTCCAGGCCCTGGTACTGCCGGTGGAGGGCGAACCCGCCTTCGTGATCCGCCAGCTCGAAGTCTTCAACTTCATCGCCAACACCTTCATGGCCGGCGCGGAGGTCTACACGGACGGCGACGAGCCCGTGAATTTCCCGGTATCATGGCGCAACCGCCACAAGATCCCGAGCGGGTCCGGCCCCATCTCTGGGGCGTGACCGAGCCCCTCGGCCACATGGCGCGGCCTCCGCGATAGCTGCTGAAAACGGCCTTGAAACCTGTATGGTTGTAGGGCTGTTCCCTCAGCACCATCACCCGGAGGACGCCATGAACGAGCACGCCAGCGGCAGGCAGTTTGAGCATGCGGAGCGATACGAGACCGAAGTTCTGGAGCGTCGAGACGAGCCCGGCACATGGTCGACGGAACGCCTCGGATCTGACGGCGAAATCGATTTGGCTGTGTTCTACGGGGACAAATCGCGCGAGCTGGCCGAGGAGTACGCGCGCTTCAAAAACGCTCAGTAAGGCACCTCCGTGTCGACTTGATCGACACAGCTTTGCCGACACGAATGGTTCGCTCCGGTGTGCCAAGTGCCGGTTCGCACACTCGCATTGCGAACCTGCCTCAGGTCCATGCACCGCCAATCCCCACCGGGCGGAAGCCATCCGCTCGACGTTCTTCCTCCAAACTGGAATGTCAGAGCGTGTTCGGCGCCATGCTTCCATCCGAGCGCATGCGGGCAAACCTCCCGAGGTAGCCCTTGGTAGGTGCATACGATCTGTTGCCTGTTTTGGATCGCGGTTCGGAACAGCTCAAAAATTTGGCTCGGCACACCCACCCCCGTCCTTAGTCGCTGAACGAATGTCTCTCAGCAACTCAGGATAGGTCAATGTCAGACCTCACCCTCAAGGCCAATCAATACGCCCTCGCCGCGCTCCGCGAGCGCCGGGCCGGGCTCTCAGGCGAGTTGACCCGCCTTGAACGCCAGGTCCGCCACATCAAAGCGACGATGGTCCACGTGGACGCGACGCTGCGGCTGTTCGACCCCGACGTGGATCCCGAGGCGATCCCCTCCAAGCGCCCCTACGTCCGAACCAAGCTGTTCGGGGCCGGCAAGCTCAACCGCCTCATCCTTGGCGCCATGCGCAAGGGATCGCGCCCCATGACGACGGCAGAGGTCGTGGACGGGATCGTGGCCGATCTGGGCTATGGGGACGACGCCGCGTCGGGGTTGCGGAACCGGGTGCGGTCGAACCTGCTGTATCTCAGCAAGACGGGGCAGGTCGTAAAGGACGGGGAGCGGGCCGGAGCGACGTGGCGGCTGGCCGGCAACTAGCCAAGGACGCTCTCCGGGTCTCGGACCTGCCCGCGCTTCCATGTCGTCCGCAGGCTCATCAGAAGCTCGATCTCTCCCTCCGCGTAGAGGAAACCGATCATGGCGGTAGCGGCGGCATCGACGTCACGCCCGATCGTCCGAAACGTCGCCATCGCCGTGTCGAAGTAGGTGAGGGGATGGCGGGTTCGGAATGCCGCATCCATTAGGGCGGCCATTTGAGCTGGTGTCAGGGTGTCTTCAACGTGGGTCATGGGGGCTCGCATAAGCCTCTGCCGGCTATCCCAGCGCGCAAAGGCTGAGGATAATGATCAAATGCTAAATTTGTTCGACATTGATCCTGGATCGACTGACGCACCGCTCGCCACGGGAGCCCGGTTAGCGACTTGAAATGGCAGTTAAGAGCTGAGGTGGGCGGCTTCGCAAAGCCACTCCGACAGCAAAGGTCTCTTTGTACGAAATCGGACAGAAAACAGCGAAGTAGAAATCTAAAAAATCGGTCATGAAAGATCGTACGTAAGCGCCTGTTGCTTGGTCATAGGTCCGCTTACATCTGAGTCATCGAATGAGGCGCGTAGCACATGGCCTATAAGCCTGCCTGCCTCTCTCCGTTCAGGACAGGATCGGCAGATGCCCCGATATTACATGAACCTCCGCGATCAGGACGGCTTGACGCAGGATCTTGAGGGCGACGATTTTCCAGATATCGTTCATGCTAGGGATGACGCGCTGTTCGCCGCAAAGCAGATGGTCGCGGAGCTTCTCAAGGGCGGCCGTACCCTCGAAGACGCTTTGAGTAGAACGATCGAGATCACGGACGACAGCGGCGAGGTGCTGGCCACCGTGTCGTTCGCAGATGGCGCCGCTGCCGACCTGAGAGATATGAGCCCGCAGGAGAGGGCGAAGAGGTGAGGCCGCATTCCAACGCGGTCGAGAACGCCAAGGCCGCGGGGCAGCGGTTCACTTGGCTACCGTGAAAGGTAACCGCTAGGGACGGCGGCGAGTGGCACCGAGACGCTGCTGTTTCAGGCGCGACTGGACGCGATCGTCATGCCGGGGAAGGCTAAAAAAGGTGGAGCAGATTTGAACCCCCGTTCATTCTGAATGCGTCCCGATACGGTGGGCGCGACTTTTCGGCGCTTTAACCCTTTCTCAGGGACAAAAACGCACATATAAGTGGTGGCCCCGGTCGGAGTCGAACCGACAAGCCTGCTACGGCGACAGCTCCCAAAGCTGCCGTGTCTACCGATTTCACCACGGGGCCACTAGGGGTACTGAGCTTCGGCTCACCGAGAGGGCGAGTGCTTCCAACACTCTCCTCTCGGCCCAACCCTTGAGCATTCCGGTCCGCAGATTGGTTCTTTCGAGGCGGACCGGATTAACTAGCTGGCGGCGGCATCGTTTGCCTCCTCCTCTTGAGACAATGGAGCGGACGGGGCGCTGTCAGGCGTAAACCACCGTCCGTCCACAACTTTGATGCGATCAGCATTTTTCAGCCGCCACAAGACTGTTCTGACAGTTCTTTCTAGAACCGGCGTTCCTTGACGTTCGAGTTTGTCGACAATTTCGACACCTCTCAGACCAGGAAACTCAGAAATTATTCTGAAAACCATTTCTCCCGTACTTTTTGCGCCGACCGCGGACTCGGCTTTGACTTGAAGATCATTGTTTAGCCTCGGCATCGGAGCCCTGACGTTCCCCTTCGCGAGCGCATCCTCAATCGCCTTGGATGCTTGATCCCAACCTGCCTTAAAGCCCGCTCGAAAAGCTTGCTCTGCGATGCTGTTCTGAAAGCCACGAATGGCCTCCATAACCTCACTCAGGCTGCCGCCGGGAAGGTTAACGGAAATCGTCTCCGTACTGCCGACCAGATCGTCGTCGTATTCCATGGGCATATCATAGCCCCTTTCTGAATGATTACAAGGGTCGTTGAATCGTTTGAGTCCGATTCAGATCGTGCTGTCCGATCCATGTGAATGCAAATGTCGATTTGATCGTTGGGTAACGATGAGTGGTCCAGATCATCCACCTCCTCTTTCCGTGGAGACACACTTCGCCTCACGCCACCGCCCTGTGCCGCTGCCAATACCCGACGAAGTCCGGCGAGGTAGCCTTGCCGAGGGCTAGGGCGGCGACGCGGCGGACCTGATCGCCGTTGGCCATGCGGCGGTTGTCCTCCCGCCAAGACGCCTCCTGAGCGTAGCGGAGGAGGTAGGCGCCCGCGATGTGGTGGTGGTGCCTGGCCTCGGCGCGGCGGAGGCGGCTGAAATACTCCTCGGCCATGTTCGTGCAGGCGCCGGCCTCGCTGTACGCCTTGGAATGGTCGATCCGCTTCATCTCGAAATGGGCGTGGAGGCTGTCCCAGCCCGGAGCCTCATCGGCGTTGACGAGCGTCCCCTTGGCGATGCGGGCCTTGATGAAGCCCAGCGCCGCGCTCTCCGAACCGAACACGGCCGGGAGGGAGTGGCCGTTGCGCTCGCGGATGATGATGACGGACTTGCGCTTGCCGTTCTGGTTCACCGCGAGGCGGCGATCCCGGCGGTTCTCCTTGTGGTTCGCGGGCTTCTGATAGCCCCCGAAGTACGCGCCATCCAGCTCGGCCTCCTTGCCCTCGCCGCCGATCACGCGGCCCTTCATCTCCTCGGCCATGGCCTCGCGGAGCTTGTGGGCCAGGACAAAGGCGCTCTTGTAGGAGACGCCGAGATCGCGAGACAGCGCCAGGGCGGCCTTGCCCTTGACCTCGTTGCAGAAGATCGCGATGGCGCCGAGGTACATGCGCAATGGGAGCTTGTGGGAGGCGAACAGCGTCCCCGAGGTGATGGAGAAGTCGGCGCGGCACTCGCGGCAGCGGAAGCGCAACGAACCGGAGGGCCGGCGGCACTCATAGGCGTTCAGGCCACCGCAGCTCGGGCACACCGGGGCGCCCTCGGTCTCGGGCCAGCGGACGGAGCGGAACACGGTCTCGGCCTCGGCGTCCGACAGGCGGAACACCTGGGCGAGGCTGAGGGTCTTGGCCTGGCGGGTAAAGAGGAAGTGTTGGGCCATCGGACGCCATACCTTTCGTATGGCGTCATACGTATGGTACGATTAGACTGAGGTCAATAGAAAAGTATGGCCTTGCGCTAAATCGTATGACACGCTATGGACCTCTATGTCGCCGGAACAGTGTCGCGCATCACGCGCATGGCTAGGATGGACGCAACCCGAGCTTGCCGAGAAGGCGGGCGTCGGAGTCGCGACGGTGAAAGATTTTGAGAGGGGCAGCCGAACCCCGATGGCGAACAATCTCAAAGCCATGCGCGCCGCGTTGGAGGCGGCGGGCGTGACCTTATTGTTCGATGGAGACAAGGCGGTCGGCCTCACGACTGACGAGGCCGACCGGAAGGACAGTTAGAACGCCAACGGCCGAGCGGTGGGGAAGCGCCGGCCATGAACGACATGGTTCACGGTTCCGACGTTCAAGCCGACTTCGATGGCGATCTGTGTCTGTGACCACTGCAACACGAAGTACGCATAGAGGCAGTGACAGGCTTTCTCAAAGGTGCAGGGGAAGCGGGTACGCATGATGGTTCGGGTTCGCTCTTAAGGACGTGAAGGCGACCCACTTGAACCGAACCATTAATGATGCGACTCTACGGCTGCGAAACCGCGCATCGGGTCGGTTCAAGCGAGCTGGTTCGGTGAGAATGGCGAGGGTTGGGAATGGGTGTTAGCGCACCCGCTCCAACCCTCGCCGTCAGCCTAATAAGGCGGCGTAGCACATGGGCATGCTCCTTTCCCTTGGATAGGCGCAGGCGTTCCCGTGAGGGATCGCCGCTCGTAGCCGAAGCCGACGAGGAACCCGGCCAGGATTCAGACTCGTCGGCTTCGGTGTCTCCGAAACTTTGACTGATGGGCGCGCGGCGGTGCGAGTCATTTCGCTCCGATCCGATACCCGTCCAAGTCTCGATAAGCGATGCGTCGAGATGTGAGACGGCTCAAGGCAGCATAGATGCCATTCTGATTGTTTCGCACCTTCTCACCGACCTGTGAGTCATCCTTGAGCTTGTTGATGACCTCCCATGCCTCAAGACTTTCATTGCTTTCTCTGAGAACTCTTTCAACGGCCTTGATGACCGTTGTACCTTCAAGATTGAAGGAAATTTCTGGAATGTTTTTTGCATTTTTGGAGTAGTAACGCATTCCTTTTTTACCGACTCGACCTCGGCGAGAAAGTTTTTCGAGAACTTTACCGATCGTCTCCGCAGAATATATGTGTTTGTCGCTGTAATAAGGATTAGACCAGACCATCTCCTCGATCTGATCTTGCTCAACGACTTTCAGCGTCTCATCAAGCTGCTGAACGATGAATTCACCCATTGAGGGCGCCACTAGTGCGGGCGCTGGCCGGACATGACCGTTCAGCTGCACGTCTGCGGCCGGCGGAGCGGTGGGTGCGATCACGTTGACGCCCGTTCCGAATATGGATTCTTTCAAGTGCTCCGGCACCAGAACAGAGAGAGCATCGACCTTCCGGCTCACCTCTTCATACTGTCGCCGGAGTCGGTCCCGTTCCGCGACAAGCTTGCGGGCGTCGTCCAGCGAGAAAAATATGAGCGGGGAGTCGTTCAAGGCGATCGGAGACTCTTGAGGTGCGTCTCCAGTGGATATGGCCGCGGGGGCGTTGGGACAATACCCAAGCGCGCCTGTA
>CAXTFP010000002.1:0-20874 GCA_964243135.1 uncultured Lichenihabitans sp. | reverse complement strand
CCCCCGCGGGAGCACCGCCGCGCGACGGGCCGGGCCCCGCCCTCCGGGCCGCCTCGCCGGCGAGCCTCACCCACCGCGCCATGACGTCGGGATCGTCGAAGGCGTCGTCCGGGATCGACCAGTAGGGCATCGCGACCGGCTTGCCGCCCCTGCCCTCGTAGGTCCAGCGCGTCGCGCCGGCCGCCGCGAACGCGGGCGCCGTGACGGCGTCGGCCTTCAGCAGCATCTCGCCCCCGAACTCGACGGCCACGATGCGCCCGGCGTGATAGACGCCGTGGCCGCCGAACATGCGCCTGACCGTCACCGGCCCGAGCGCCGCGAACATGTCCTCGATGTCGGCCCTGTCCATCTCGCGCTCCTCGCCCCGTGCCGGCCGCCGGGAACCGGCGGTGAGCCGATCGGTTGACGCGGCATGCCGGACGCCGATCGAGACCCATCCCGAGACTCCCCCGAAGGCGCGACCGGTCAAGGCCCGATCGCGGCGCCGGGGGCGGCCAACGACGACGGGCCGGCGGCCCCGCCCCCGGCCGCCGTCTCGCTGATGATCACGAAGCGGCAGAAGGAGCGGCTCCGCCTGCTGGGCTTCTCGGACGAGGCCATCCGCGAGATGATCCCCGCCGAGGCCCACGCCACCCTGGACCTGTGAGGGCCAGGGGCGATCACCCGGGCGCCGGACGGCGGTGCCGCTTCGGTTAAGTCGGTGCCTGCGCGAGACGCCCGGACGAGGCTCCGGGCCACATCGCGCCCGGTCCCGTGTTCAGGATCGGCGCCTGGCCGAATTGGACAAAGTCGAGCCGAGGCAGCATGGTCCGGCGAGACGAGCGCCACGCGCGGGACCATCGCGAGACTTGGCACGATCTCGCGACGGGGACGTGACAGTCGGCCCGCCCCACCGAGGACAAAGATGCCAGACGCCCGATCGAACGCCGCCGAAGAGCGGCCCGATGTGTTCGATTGCCAGTCCTGCGGCGCGTGCTGCATCGAGGCCGGCGCCGTCATCCTGGCGGAGGAGGACGACGTGCCGGCCGTGCTGGTGAAGCACGTAGCCAATCTCCGATGCATGGTGACGGAGGGCACGAGCTTCCGCTGCGGCGCCCTGCTCGGCACGATCGGGCAGGCCGTCGGCTGCGGCATCTACGGCCGCCGGCCCGAAGTGTGCCGGTCGTTCGATGCCGGATCGGATGAATGCCTGTCGGCCCGCGACGCGATGCGGCGCAAGCGCGCCCGGCCGGACCGGGAAGCGCCGGGCTACGACGCGCGGGCCTTGCCGGGCGCGGCCGGACGAGCCGGCTAGGCCGAGGCCGCGCGGCGCAGCGCGCCGGGCTCGTTGGCGTTGGCCGGCGACGCCCTGTCCGCGATCGGGGCCACGGCATAGGCTCGCCCCATCACCTTCGCGTCGGACGCGAAGACACGGACGTCGTCGCGCAGCGTGCGCAGGACCTCGGGCGTGAGGGCGAGGCCGGCGTGGCCCAGGGCCATGCTGGCGAGGACGAAGGCCTCGGCGAGATCGGCGATCCGGCCGGACCGGTGGACGGCCGGGCGGGAGCTGCGCCGGACGGCATCGAGGGCCGCTTGGGCGATCGTCCGGTCGTCGATGATCCTCATGGCGTTCTCCATCGTCGTGCACCCGCTCGATCCGATCCTCCGCCGCCATGGTTGACGGATCGTCAACGGCGGGAGCGGCCTCAGGCTGCCTCGACGCCGCTTGGGTGGACCTCCCGCCGGCGAGCGCCAGGCCCATCCGGTTCGCCCGACGGGCGGCCGGTGAGGCCGCCCTTAGGCGTCACCAGCGCCGGAGGCCGAGTAGCTTCTCGCCCAGCGGCGACAGGGCGGCGGTGGTCGCGTTGTGCTTCTCCCAGTCGCGCGGATCGCCGGGGAAGGCGTCGCGCCGGGGGTGGTCGAGTTCCCGCCACAGCCGGATGCGCTCCTCGCGTTCGGCCGCATTCTCCCATTCGGCGGGGTGCATCGAGAGGTACTGCGCCATGCGCACCCGGTCGTCCGAGTGGTTCGGCCGGACGCCGTGGGCGAGGAGCGAGTTGAAGATCATGAGGTCGCCCGGCTCCATGTCGATGTTGACGACGGCCTGACCCGTCATGTCCGGGTGCATGGGGTCGCGATCGGCGGGCTGGGTTCGGACCCAGGCCTCGAAGTCGCGGAACAGCCCCGGGACGCATTGGAAGCCGCCGATGTCGCCGTTCTGCTTCTGCAGGCTGAGGACCCCCTGGACGCCGATCGGCAGCGGCCGGATCGAGGTGTCGACGTCCCAGTGGATGAAGCCGGCGGGGTTGCCCTTCACCCTCTTGGGCGGGTTCAGGTTCGCCCGGTCGATCGTGACCCACAGGTCCTCGCGGTCCCAGATGTCGACGAAGGCGTCGTAGATCCGGGGCTCCATGCGGGTGTCCCACAGGTACTGGTGATTGTAGATCTCCAGCATCCCGGTGCCGTTGAGCTCCTTCATCCTGTGCTCGCGCCGCTGGGGCGCGTACCAGGTCGAGGCGTCGGTCGGGTCCTTCTCGTCGAACCGCCACAGGAGATCGACGAGCCGCTCCACCTTGTCGGTCGGGACGGCGCGCCTGACGATGACGTAGCCCTGGGTGGTCCAGTGTCGCCAGTCGTCCTCGGACAGCACGCGCAGCGGCAGCCGCTTGACGATGTCCTTGAGTTGGGTGGTGGCCGACGTCGTCGGATGGCTGTCGCACTTGGTGGCCGTCGCGGCTTGCATGGGTCGCTCCCTCGGTCCCGCGCTCGCGGCGGGTCGGGGCAAGGTGAGCCCGAACGGAGGGCCGATGTTGTCGTACGGTGGCGATTTCCGATACTATTCCGGCGTTCTCGCGCCGGACGATGCGTGATGCGGCCCTACCTCGAACGCTTGGCGGTCCGACCGGACGCGTCCTGGAGCATGCTCGACCGCCGCCTCGACGACGCCATCCCGTTCCTGTGGCATCACCATCCCGAGTTCGAGCTGACGCTCACGCTCAACTCACGCGGGCAGCGCTTCGTCGGCGACCACGTCGACAGCTACGGCGATGCCGACCTGGTGCTGGTCGGCCCGAACCTGCCCCACACCTGGTCGTCATCGCGGAAGGTCGATCCCGCGCAACCGCACAGGGCCCTCGTGCTCTGGTTTCGCCAGGACTGGATCGAACGGCTGGCGGCAAGCGCGGTGGAGTTCCACCCCATCCGGTCCCTCGTGTCGCGGGCCGCCACGGGCCTAAAGTTCTCGACGGAGACGGGCCGGCTCGTCGAGCCCGAGTTTCGGGCCATCTTCGACTGCAGCCCTCCGGAGCGGCTGCTCGGGCTGCTCGGGATCCTGTGCCGCATCGCGGGGGCGGACGGTGCCGTTCCGCTGGCGAAGGCCCTCGCATCGCGGGAGCCGCAGCGGGGCCGCGAGCGGATCGACCGGGTGCTGACCCACGTGCACGCGTCCTACGCCGACGACGTCAGGCTGGACGACCTCGCGGGGATCGCGGCGCTGAGCGTGTCGGGTCTGCATCGGCTGTTCCTGAAGCACGCGCAGACCACGGTGTCGGACTACGTCGTGCGTCTGCGGGTCGGGGATGCCTGCGCCCGGCTGGCCGGGACCGACCAACCCATCCGGCACATCGCGGAGGCGGTCGGCTACCGCTCCCTCGCGAACTTCAATCGGCAGTTCCGACGCTTGCGCGGCATGACGCCCCGGGCCTACCGCGCCGCGTTCGGCCGGAACCGGCGATGATCGGGACCATGTCGGGGTCTGCCGATGCCCTCCCCCACAACTCGCCGGGGCAAGATCCGTGCTGACGGGGAAGGTGACGGTCTCGGGGACGGGCGGGTCCTCATGGAAGGCGCCCCTCGCGCTGGAGGCGCTCTGCATGGCGGTCGAACGCCGCGTAGGTTTCCCGAGCCAGCGCCGCGCCCACGCTGACCCGCCGCACGCCGATGCCGGCCATGTCGGCGACCGACAGATCCGTGCCCGTCAGGTTGGCGTTCACCGGCCTGTCGACGGCGTCCACCACTCTGGCGATGTCGGCCAGGGTCTTCAAACCCGGGGCATAGAGGCAATCCGCTCCCGCACCGGCATAGGCTTCGAGGCGAGCGACGACCTCGTCGAGGTCCAGGCGGTCCATCAGGTAGGCCTCGCACCGGCCGACCAGGACGACGTCCTGGCCGGAACGGTCGATGGCCGCCCGGGCGGCGCGCATCCGCTCCACCGCGACGTCGAGCGGGTAGAAGCTGTCGCCATCCCGATCCTCGATCGACAGGCCCGCGACGCCCGTCTCGATGCAGCGCGCGACGTTGGCGGCGACACCCTCCGGCGTGTCGGCGAAGCCGGCCTCGAAATCGGCGTTGACCGGCAGGTCGGTGACGCCGACCAGGAAGGCGAGATGCGCCAGCACCTCGTCCACGGTCATCTCGCCGTCCTCCTTGCCGAGCGCCCATGCGGCCCCGGCGCTGGTGGAGGCGAGCGCCTCGAAGCCGAGCTTGGCCAGGCGGATCGCGCTCCCGCCGTCCCATGGGTTGGGGAGGCAGAAGCACCCGGACCCGTGCAATGCGCGGAAGGCGGCGCGCCGTTCGACGATGGATGACATGGGCGGGCTCCCGTGGCGGGCGACGCTCGGTCGAGGTGACCTCGCGATCTTAGCACCCGTCGGCGACCTCACTCCACGCCTGACATCACCCCCGCCCCGTCTCCTCGACCAGCCACTCGACGGCCGCCGCCACCGCCGCCCCTGGCCCGCCCGCCGCGGCCGCGAAGGCCGCCACCTGACGGTCGGCGCTGGTGCCCTCGGCGAGGACGCGGCGCGCCCCCCCGACCTCGGCGGTGCAGCCGAGCGCGTCGGCGTCCTCGGCCACCTGCTCCAGCACTGCGTCGAGCCGCTCGGCGAAGGGCACGGCCTCGCCGCGCCCCTCCTCCACCAGCGTCGCCAGCGTCCCGTAGCGCTGCGCGCGCCACAGGTTCTCGGCCGCGACCGCGCGCGACGCGCCGGTGAGCCCGCGGTTCAGTTCCGGCCGGCGCACCAGGAGGCGTACGAGGCAGCGGTAGAGCGCCGCCACCGCCAGCGCGTCGTCGAGCCGGGTGCAGCTGTCGGCGACGCGCAGCTCCAGGGTCGGATAGTGGATCGAGGGGCGCAGCGTCCACCACAGGAAGCTCGCGTCGGGGATCACCCCGGCCCCGACCAGCGTGGCCACGCAGCGGTCGAAGTCGGCGGCGTCGGCGAAGAGGTCGGGCAGGCCGGTGCGGGGCAGCTCGCCCCAAACGGAAAGCCGGTAGGCCGCGAGCCCCGTGTCACGCCCCTGCCAGAAGGGCGAGGACGCCGAGAGCGCCAGCAGCAGCGGCGTGAAGGGCAGGAAGCGGTTCATCAGGTCGACGCGGGCCGCGGGGTCCGGCACCTCCACGTGGACGTGCATGCCGCAGACCATGTTGCGGGCCTCCACCATCTGGGCCTCGCGCATGATGGCGGCGTAGCGCTCCTTGTCGGTGCGCCGCTGCCGCGACCAGCGGGCCGCGGGGTGGGTGCCGGCGGCGAACAGCACGAGGCCGTGCTCCCGCGCCACCGCGCCGAGCCCGGACCGGAAGCCCGCCAGCGCGGCGCGGGCCTCGGCGAAATCGTCCGTGGGGGCCGATGCGGTCTCGACCTGGAGCTGCAGCAACTCGCGCTCGGCCTCGGGCAGCCGCGCCTTGGCGGCCCTGTGGAAGCCCTTCAGCTTGCCCGTGGGCGTGCCGCGCGTCGAAGCGTCCGCCAGGAAGAACTCCTCCTCGATGCCGAACCGGTAGCGCTCCGCCATGTCGACCTCACCCGTGTCACGATGGCGTCAGGCCGCCGCCGCGGGACTGTAGGACGGCGCGGGACGGAACGCATGCGCTCGGGAGGCCCGGGCCGAGCGCCGCTACCGCAGCGGAGCGGTCAGAACCACAGTTGCCAGGATCACCCAGGCGACGGCGAAGACGACGGGGATGAAACGCGCGAAGAGCAGACCCCTGCGGTGGTCGGCCTGGATGCGTCGCTCGCCGTCCACGATCAGGGACGGCGTCCAGATGAAGTTCGGATTCGCGCTCGCCTCGTTCAGGACGCGGACGAGGATGACGTTCCATTCGACCACGATTTTGTGGCTCGTGCCGATGCCCGGCCACGCCAGCACGGACAGCATGAAGCCGATCACCGACAGGATCGGAGCGACGAAGAAGAACTTGTCTCCCCATCGCGACCCTGCATAGACGAGGGCCATCGTGAACGAGATCAGGAGAAACGCCTGCGCACTGATCAGCGCATTGATCCGGTCATGGAGGATTCCGATCTCGAAGCGCATCTCCTCCCTGATCGACGACAATCTTTGGATCGATCGGAGATGCATCTCTGCTGATGCTTCCATCTCACCGCTTGCATCGGCTTGAGCAGACATCACGCCTTTGTCCTCCGTTTCCGAATGCCGGCCCCGCCGCCGTCACGGGGATGAACGCGATGCGGGCGGCTTCGAGGGCAGACAATCGGGCTCGCCGACGCGAGGCACGGGCGCCTGCTCCACCCGTTCGCCGAGACGTTCGCCGTCAATGTGGCCGAAGCGAGGATGCCGCCCGAAGAGACGCAGCCCCCTTCGACCACCGCGCATTCCGGCCCCGACCTCGGCGGCGCGTTGCGCGACGCCTGAGAGCGGCTGGGCCATGCACCGTGGGATGGGCTATATGGCCGCGGTCGCCGAGGTTCGACAGCGGGAGGGGCCGAGGCTCGAAGGGGTAACGGAAGCGCGGCACGCGATCGGCGACGTTGAATCGAAGGGTCCGATCAAGGCGGAGGTCGCCGCTGGCGGCCCCGATCCGCTCAACCACAGGAGTGTTCGATGACCACCGCCGCATTGCCCAAGCCCCCGGGCGGGCTTTCTTTGAAGCGCCTCGCCACCTGGGCGGTCGCCGGTGCCGCCGCGCTGCTGGTCCTCATGGTCGTGCTCGGCTCCTGGTACACCGTCGACCAGGGCGAGCGCGCGGTGCTGCTGCGCAACGGCGCCTTCGTCGACGTCGAGGGCCCCGGCCTCCACTTCAAGACGCCCTGGATCGAGAGCGTCCGGGTCATCAGCGTCCAGACCACGACCGAGCAGTACGACAGGGTGAACTCGTACAGCCAGGACCAACAGCCGGCGGACGTCAAGGTCAGCGCCACGCTCCACGTCGAGCCGACCGGCGTCGACACCGTCTATTCCCGCTTCGGGTCGCTCGACGCCGCGATCTCGCGCGTCGTGACGCCCCACGTCCTCCAGGAGCTCAAGGTGGTGTTCGGCCGCTACACGGCGGCCCGGGCCATCCAGGAGCGGGCGAAGCTGAACGCCGACGCCTTCACGGCCATCAAGGACAGCATGGCGGGCAACCCCGAGATCGTGCTGGAATCGGTGCAGATCGAGAACATCGACTTCTCGTCGCAATACGTGCAGTCGATCGAGGCGAGGATGCAGGCCGAGATCCAGGTTCAGAAGATCCAGCAGGAGCTTCAGCAGCAGGAGGTGACGGCCAAGATCACCGTCGTCAATGCGCAGGCCAGTGCCGATGCCAAGGTGGCGCAGGCCAAAGCCGATGCTCAGGCGATCGAACTGCGCGGCAACGCCGAGGCGCAGGCCATCAAGGCGCGCGGCGACGCGCTGAAGCAGAACCCCGACCTCGTCGGCCTCACGGCGGCCGAGCGATGGAACGGCGTCCTGCCGACCACGATGGTGCCGGGTGGGGCGGTGCCGTTCGTGGGCGTGAAGTGACGGCCTCGACAGCGTCTTCAGGTCCGTCCGTGTCGCGCCGTTGAAAACGAACCATGCGCGCCGCACAGTCCAAAGGACGACGGCTGGCCGTCGCTGCCCTCGAAGGCGCCATCCCGATATGACCGAAGCACCTGCCGATCCGAGCCCGCAGGTCGACCCGACACCGACGAGATCGAAGGGACGGGTCGGAGGAGACGGCGCCGTGGTTGGAGGTCGAGTGACGCAAATCTGCTTCACTCACCATGGCGGCGACATCGACGCTGCCCGGGCAGCTTTTCCCGAAGCTTCCGAGTCCTGGATCGACCTTTCGACCGGCATCAACGGATGCCCCTATCCCGTTCCTCCGCTCAGCCTCGAGCTCTGGACCGCCCTGCCGTCATCCGGTGACGTCGCGAGGCTCGAAGCCGCGGCGGCGCGCGCCTACGGCGCCCGCTCCGGCCATGTTGCGGCGGCACCCGGCACGCAGGCCCTGATACAGGTGCTGCCGCGCGTCGTGCAGGCGCGTCGCGTCGGCATCCTGGGCTTCACCTACGCGGAACACGCGCGCGTGTGGCGAGCCGCGGGGTGCGCGGTCGAGGTCCGAGACAGCGTCGAAGGATTGATGGGCTTCGACGTCGCCGTGGTGGTCAACCCCAACAACCCCGACGGCCGGCTGGTCCCGCCGCCGGATCTCACCGCTCTGGCCGGCCGGGTCGGCCTCCTGGTGGTCGACGAATCCTTCGTGGATGTGATGCCGCCGGGCGCGAGCCTCGTGCCATCGCTGCCCGACGGAGCGCTGGTGCTGCGTTCCTTCGGCAAGACCTATGGACTCGCTGGCGTGAGGCTCGGCTTCGCAGTGGCGTCCGGCGACCTCCCATCCCGACTCCGGCAGGCCCTCGGCCCCTGGGCCGTGAGCGGGCCGGCCATCGCCATCGGCACGCAGGCCCTCGGTGACGAACCTTGGCTCTCGGCGACCACGATGCGGCTGACAGACGCCGCCGAGCGGCTCGACCGCCTGCTGGAGCGGCACGGGGCTTCCGTGCTGGGCGGCACTCCCCTCTTCCGTCTCGTTGCGATCGACGACGCGGCGCGCTGGTTCGACGGCCTCGCGCGAGCCGGGCTCCTGGTGCGACCCTTCGCCGATCGCCCGCGCTGGTTGCGTTTCGGCCTGCCGGCCGCGGAGCCGCAGTGGGCCAGGCTGGCGAAGGCGCTGCATAGGCTCGCGTAGGCGCGGCGGGTGGCGCCCGGGTCGGCGGATCGCCGTCGGGCGCTGCCCCGTGCGGGCCCGCTCCCCGCGCAGGACCGGCTTCGGGCCGAGGGGCTGCTCGGCCTCCCCGCCCGGCCATCGGGCCGCACCCGTCACGGCGCGGGAAGACCCCGCTCGTGCCGGGCCGATGTCGCGGAAACCGTGCGAGGCCAAGCGGAACGAGGTCCCGCGATCTCGCCGCTCCTCGAAGGCCCGCTCCTCAGCGGCGCGCCAGCGCCTCCGCCACGCCCGCCGATAGCGGCGCGGTGGGATGCCCGATGAGGCGGCTGAGCGCGTGGCCGTCGTCGAACAGGGCGCCGTCCGCGGCCGCGGCGTCGCTGTCGGCGAGGAGGTGGGCCAAGGGCGCGGGCAGGCCCGCGCCGAGCAGCGCCGCCTCGTAGTCCGCCTGGGGCAGGTCCGTATAGGCGATGGCCTGCCCGGACTGGCGCGACACTTCGGCCGCGAGGTCGCTCAAGGTATGGGCCGCGTCGCCGGCCAGCTCGAACACGCGGCCGCTCACCTCCCCCTCCGGCGCCAGCAGCACGGCCGCGGCGGCGTCCGCATAGTCGGCCCGCGCCGCCGAAGCGATGCGGCCCGCGCCGGCGCTGCCGATGAGGCCGCCGTGCGCCAGGGCGGCCGGGAGGGAGGCCAGGTGGTTTTCCGTGTACCAGCCGTTGCGCAGGACCACGAAGGACAGGCCGGAAGCGCGGATCAGCGCCTCGGTTTCCCGGTGGTCCACCGCCACGCCGAGCCGGGACGTGTCGGCGCGCAGCACGCTGGTATAGGCGAGGAGCCGCACGCCGGCCCGCGTCGCGGCCTCGACCACGTTGCGGTGCTGCGCCACCCGGCCCTCGAAGGTGCTGGACGACACGAAGAGCAGCCGCTCGACGCCCCGGAAGGCGTCGTCCAGCGCGCCGGGCTGCAGGTAGTCGGCGGATCGGACCTCGACGCCGCGGGCCGCGAGGCTCCGGGCCGCGGGCGCGGAGGCGTCGCGCACGAGGGCCGCGATGGCGGCGGCCGGGACGGTACCGAGCAGACGCTCGATCACGAGGGCGCCGAGCTGGCCGGTGGCGCCGGTGATCATCAGGCGGGGGGTCTGGGATGTGGGCATGGTGTCCTCCTGGATGGGTCTCGATCGAGACATGGTCTTGAATAGAGACCGCATCGGCGCGATGTAAGGAGGCATCTTTTCGTGCCCAGGAGAGGCGGAGGTCACCTCATGGACGACGTCACCCATCCGCTGAGCGGCACCTTCGCGTCGTGGAAGGCGCGGGGCTTCGACGCCGCGGCCTGCCCCGTGCGCAACGTGCTCGACCGCGTCGGGGACAAGTGGACCGTGCTGGTGCTGACCGCGCTCGCGGCGGGACCCTGCCGCTTCAGCGCGCTCGGCCGGACGGTGCCGGACATCTCGAAGCGCATGCTGACGCAATCGTTGCGCGACCTGGAGCGCGACGGCCTCGTCACCCGCCACGTCTTCCCGACCAAGCCGCCCCAGGTCGAATATCGCCTGTCGCCCCTGGGCCGCTCGGTGCTGGAGCCCCTGGCCGGGCTGATCGCCTGGGCCGAGCAGAACTTCGCGGACATCCGCCGGGCGCGGGCAGCCTTCGACGCGGAGCCGTGATGGGCTCGCCGGCTCAGCCGGCGGCCCAATCCCGCCCGTCCAGGAAGGCGATGATCTTGGCGTTCACCCGCGCGGGCTCCTCCAGGTGGAGCCAGTGGGTCGCGCCCTTGATGACGGACAACTGCCCGTCGTCGCACAGCGCCAGCGCGGCATGGGCCACGTGGTGTTCGAGGAAGCTGTCCTTCTCGCCCCAGAGCACGAGAGTCGGGACCGTGATCCGGGCCGGCTCGCGCGGTGCGGTCCGCTCGCGCAGGGCCCGGTAATAGTTCAGCATGCCGGTCAGCGCCCCCGGACGCGACCAGGCCTCGACGTAGCGGTCGAGGTCGCCCGGCGCGAAGGTGTCGGACCGCGCGCTGGCCTTCACCATCGTGCGCAGGCCCGCGCAACCGAAGGCGCCGAGCGTGGCCTCCGGCACGCGGGGCATCTGGAAATACGCCACGTAGGTGCTGCGCAGCGCCTGGGTCGGATGGGTGAGGGCCTGCCTGCTCCACAGGTCGGGATGCGGCGCGTCCATGACGACCAGCCGGGACAGGCGCTCAGGGTAGCGCGCGCCCGTGCCCCAGGCCACGATCCCGCCCCAGTCGTGCCCCACGAGGTCGAACCGGTCCGCGCCGTAGCCGTCGGCGAGCGCCACGACGTCCGCGACCAGCCTGTCCAGCGCGTAGGCGGACACCTCCCGCGGCGCCCCGCTGAGGTTGTAGCCGCGCATGTCGGGCACGACGACGTGGTAGCCCCGCTCCGCCAGCGGCGTGATCTGGTGCCGCCACGCCCACCAGAACTCCGGGAAGCCGTGCAGCAGCACGAGCAACGGCCCCTCCGCCGGCCCGGCCTCCACCACGTGGAGCGACAGGCCGTCGACCGGCCGCATGCCCTCCGTCCAGCCCGCTTCCATGAGCGCCTCCCCGACCTGATCCCGGCATGACGGTCGGGCCGGCGAGGCCACGGCCGCGGTTCAACCCCCGTAGGACCCCCGCACCAGCCCCGAGATCACCTGGGCGGTATAGTCCACCATGGGCACCACCCGCGCGTAGTTGAGGCGCGTCGGCCCGATGATGCCGAGCACGCCGACGATGCGCTGCTGGCCGTCGCGGAACGGCGCCGCCACCATGGAGGAGCCCGACAGCGAGAACAGCTTGTTCTCGGCCCCGATGAAGATCCGCACCCCCTCGCCCGTCTCGGCCCGGTTGAGGAGGTCGATGACGTCGGTCTTGGTTTCGAGGTCGGCGAAGAGCAGGCGGATGCGCTCGAGGTCGGCGAGCGCCGTGAGGTCGTCGAGCAGGTTGGCCTGCCCGCGCACGATGAGCTGGCGCTCGCCCCCAAGCCCCGCCCAGCCTGCGAGCCCGGCCTCGACGAGCCGCGCCGTCAACTGGTCGAGTTCGCCCTCGGCGGCGGAGCGCTCGCCCTCGATCTCGGCGCGGGCCTCGGCGAGGGTGCGGCCGCGGATGCGGGCGTTGAGGTAGTTGCCGGCCTCGACCAGCGCCGAGGCCGGCAGGCCCGGCGGCGTCAGTACCACGCGGTTCTCGACCGAGCCGTCCTCGCCCACCAGGATGGCGAGCGCGCGCTCGGGCTCCAGCCGCACGAATTCGATGTGCTTGAGCCGAGCGTTGTCCTTGCTGGTGACCACCACGCCGGCGCCCCGCGTCAGGCCCGACAGGAGGCTCGTGGCCTCCACCAGCGCGCCCTCGAAGGTGCGCCCCTGCGAGGCCACGCGCAGGTCGGATTCGATGCGCCGGCGCTCCGTGTCGCCGATGTCGCCGATCTCCAGCAGCGCGTCGACGAAGAAGCGGAGGCCGAGTTGCGTCGGCAGGCGGCCGGCGCTCGTGTGGGGTGCGAAGACGAGGCCCAGCTCCTCCAGGTCCTGCATGACGTTGCGCACCGAGGCGGGCGACAGCGCCATGGGCAACAGGCGCGACAGGTGGCGCGAGCCCACGGGCTCCCCCGTCTGCAGGTAGCTGTCGACGATGCGCCGGAAGATCTCGCGGGAGCGCTGGTTGAGCGCCGCGAGCACGCCGGCCGTCGAAGCGTCCATCATGGAGGTCATGAGGAGGAGGATGGGGCCTGCCGCCCCCCCTGGCAAGCGCGTGCGCGGCATCGTCACGCGGCCGTCATCGATCGCGACTTATGTGCGGCCGACGTCGACGGCCGCGGCATCCACCGCGGCCCTTCCTGACCGGAGCTCCGATGCCCCTTCCTCGCCGCCTCCGCGCCTCGACCGCCCTCGTGGCCGTCGCGGGCCTGCTGCACGCCCAGACCGCCTTCGCCCAGACCGCATTGGCCCAGACGGCCGAGGCCGAGGGCGCCATGACCGTCATGCCGGACTCCAGCAGCTTCGTGAGGCAGTTCGCCAGCGTGCCGTCCCTGGCGCCGACGCTGTCGAAGGCGCAGAAGCAGGCGCTGATCAAGCAGAAGATCAAGTACGTCTTCGTGCTGTTCCAGGAGAACCGCAGCTTCGACCATTATTTCGGCACCTTCCCCGGCGCCAACGGCCTGTTCAACGGCGGGGTGGCCAACACGAAGGAGCCCGGCTTCGTGCAGCCCATCGTCAACACCGACGGCACGGTCGGCACGATCTCGCCCTTCCTGATCCCGCAGACCGTGACGGCGGCGAACGGCGCCACCGTGCCGCTCTACACCTCCGACCTCGGCGACGTGGACCACGGCCACACCGGCATCGCGGTGGGCATCGACGTCGACCCCGCGACCAACACGACCCGCAACGACCGCTTCGCGATCGACAACGAGAACCTGACGACGCTCAACGGCCAGATCGTCAGCAAGACCACGCTGCTGCCGCCCACCACCAAGCCGACGCTGGCGCAGAAGCAGACGGCCGAACTCGTGATGGCGCACGTCGACTGCGACACGGTGCCGTTCATGTGGCAGTACGCCGACCGCTTCGCGATGATGGACAACTTCCACATGACGGTGGACGGGCCCTCGACGCCCAACGCCATCGCCATGATCGCCGGCCAGGGCGGCGAAACGCAGTGGGTGAAGCACCCGGAGCAGTCGGCCTCCGAGCCCGTGACCGGGGACCCCGGCCCCTTCCCCGGCTCGAACCTCGACGCTTCCGCGGTGAAGCCGCCCTATAACCCGGCCGATGAGAACCCCGCCAAGCCGACGCTGCCCCAAACCTACGCGTCGCTGCCGCTGTCCTTCATGGGTCCGCAGATCCAGAAGATCATCAAGTCGGACCAGAACCCGATGATGGACCTCCTCGACGTCCAGGACGACATCCAGACCATCGCCAAGCAGAACAAGACCAACGTCCCCTGGGGCTGGTACCAGGAGGGCTACGACCACGAGAACTACGACGTGGAGGGCCAGTCCTCGCATTCGAGCTACATCGTCCACCACAACGGACCGCAGTATTTCGGCTACGTCGGCGACAACCCGCAGGAGCTGCTGCACCTGCACGGCCTCGGCGACTTCTACACCGACCTGTCGAACAGGGCCCTGCCGGCGCAGGGCGGCGTGTTCTACGTGCGCGGCGGCTACAACAACCTCGACGGCCTGAAGCCCTCCGACCCGAACCCGACCGTGCAGGCGGCCTTTCTGGGCAACAACGACCACCCGGCCTATTCGGACTCGCAGATCTCCGAGGCCGCGCTCGCCGACGCCGTCAACGCCATCGCGGCGAGCCCTTACTGGAAGGACAGCGCGATCATCATCACCTACGACGAGAGCGACGGCTACTATGACCACGCGCCCTTCGCGATCCGCTCCTACAGCCCGGACGGCCTCCCCTACGCGGCCGGCTCGCGCATCCCGGCCATCGTGATCTCGCCCTACAGCCTCGCCCACGTGGTCCTGCACCAATATGCCGAGCACTCGACCATCATCAGGTTCATCAACGACCTGTTCAGCATGACGCCGCTCGCCAGCCTGCCCGACGAGGCCAATGCCCGCGCGGCCGGCCTGGCGCAGTTCAACCAGCCAAACCTCGGCCCGGCCGACATCGACGCCGTCCAGCCGATGAGCGACATGTCGAATATGTTCGACAACGCCCGCCTCACCGGCACCCAGCCGCAACTGCCGCCGTCCTACGCCATGATCCCTCCCGCGCAGGTCCACACCTTGCCCCACTACGCCGGCCGCGGCTGCGCGACCCTGCACATCACGCCGACCGACTACAGGAACGGCACCCCGATCGACCCGCCCCCGGCCGACTTCAATCCCCGGCCGACCCAGACTCCCGGCACGCCGACCTCGGGCACCTGGACCCCTTGATCCGGGACGAGGCCTGAAAGAATGGAGGGGCCGCGCGCGGCCCCTCCTCCGCATCCGAGGGAGTATCCCCATGAGGACCGTTTCGACCCTGTTGGTCTCCGCCCTGGCGCTCGCCGCCGTCGGCGCCACGCCGGCCCGCGCCGGCGCCGTGCTGGACCGCGTCAAGGCGGCCGGCGTCCTGCAGTGCGGCGTGCTGAGCGAGCCCGATGATTGGAGCAAGGACGACGTCCACGCCGCCCTGCCCGGGCTCGGGGGGGACATGTGCCGCGCCGTGGCGGCCGCCGCGCTGGGCGCGCCCGACAGGGTCCGGATCGTGACCGTGCCGTCCGAACAATACGGATTCGGGTATCTCCAGGCCGGCAAGATCGACATGCTGATGGGGGCCGCACCCTCGCCGGCCGCCGGCGTGGCCTTCGGGGTCGCCTTCGCGCCGCCCGTCTTCCTCGACGGCGACGCCCTCATGGTGCACCGCGAGTCCGGCATCAGGAGCTTCGCGGACATCGCGGACCGCTCCGTCTGCTACGTGATGGACACGGAGGCGGCGGCGGCGCTCGACGCCGAGGCGGGGCGCCGGCACATCACCTTCAAGCACTGGGCCTTCGAGGAGAACGGCGAGCTGCTGGCCGCCGTCGTGGGCCGGAGCTGCGACGCCTACTTCAACAGCGCGTCGCGCCTCGCCGAGGCCCGCACGAACTTCCACGGCCGGATCGCGGACTTCGACATTCTGCCCGAGCGCTACTCCGTGCTGCCGCTGTCGCCCGCCGTGGCGACCGGCGACCCGGCCTGGGCCGAGGTGGTGGGCGCGGTGGCGTCCGCCCCCGTGCAGGCCGAGGCGGCCGGGATCGACAGGGCCCACGCCGACGCGTTGCGGGACAGCGCGGACCCGCTGCTGCGCCCGCTCGGCGGCACGCTGGCCGGCATCGACGCATCGGTGATCGACGCCGGCTGGGCCGCGCGCGCCGTGGGCACGGTCGGCAATGCCGCGGAGATCTTCGACCGCGACCTCGGCGCCGCATCCGACCTCAAGCTCCCGCGCGGCGCCAACGCCCTGTGGACGCGGGGCGGGCTGATGGTGCCGGACGCGCCGCATTGACGTGACGGATGGCGCATGACGATGCCGGGTCGCGGCATCGCGTCGATCTCGGCTCGAACTGCCTGTAGGATTCCACCCCGACGCGCGGGGTCGGATATCGCGGTCCCCGCGGCGCCAGCCCGGCGGGCATCGACTGAAAGGAGATGGGGATGAAGCTTCTCGTGCGGTCCACGCTGGCGGCGTCGCTGCTCGCCAACCTGCCCGGCCTCGCGGCCGCCCAGACGGCCCCGCCCGAGGCGCCGAAGCCCCTCGTCCACCTCCAGCCCGACCCGTCCGACGCCGTGAAGCCCTACGTGGTGGACCCGGCCCCGGCCCCCTCGCGCGACGAGCTCATCGCGGCGCTGCGCCAAAAGGTGCGCTACGTCTTCGTGATCTTCAACGAGAACCACTCCTTCGACAACGAATACGGCAGCTTCCCGGGGGCCGACGGGCTGTTCTCGGACGGCCGGGCCCCGCGCGACGCGGCCCGCACGCCGGGCTTCGTGCAGCACTACACCGACTGGCAGGGCGCGGCCCGCGAGGCGCGGCCGTTCCGCATCGGCCCCGAGCAGAACGCCACCTTCACGGACAGCGTCGACCACAGCCACAAGGGCCTCGCCAAGAAGATCGACGTCGGCCCCGACGGGGTCGCCAGGATGGACGGCTTCGCGTCGACCGAATACGGCCGCTTCGTCGCCAGCGGCGGGGCGAAGAGCGCCAGCATGGCCAAGAACTACGCCGACCTCGTGATGAGCTACATCGACTGCGACACGATCCCGTTCTTCTGGAACTACGCCAGCCGCTTCACGATCTTCGACAACATCTTCGCCACCGAGGACACGCCCTCGACCCCCAACGCCATCGCCATGATCGCCGGCCAGGGCGGCGAGACTCAGTGGGTGAAACACGGCGCAGAGGGCAAGAACTACGCGGCGGGCGAGAACAGCGGCAAGACTCAGGGCGTGCCGATCGTCAACGACCCGCAGCCCTTCTACGGCTCGCAGTTCGACACGACCGCGGCCGGGCGCCAGCCGGCCGGGCCGCGCGACGGCTACAAGAACTCCAACATCGCCACGAACCAGACCTACGCGACCGTGCCGCTGACGCTGGCGGGCCGCAACGCCGCGCGCGTCACGAGCAACGACTATAACCCCGACTTCGACCTCGCGGACGTGAAGCAGGACGTGCCCTTCATCGCGTCGCGCGGCGGCGCGCCCGTGTCCTGGCGCTGGTACCAGGAGGGCTACGACCACGAGCCGACCGACCCCCAGGGCGACACGACCCACGACAGCTACGTGAGCCACCACCAGGGCCCGCAATATTTCGGCTACATCGCCAACAACCCCGACTTCGCCAAGAACATGAAGGGCCTGGGCGACTTCTTCACGGACGTGAAGCGGGGCCGGCTGCCGCCCGACGGCGGCGTGTTCTACATCCGCGGCGGCTTCGCGGCGATCTCCGGCGAGGCGCCCCCGATCCAGAACCCCAACTATCCGAACCCGAACGGGCTCAACATGATCGAGCGCGGCACCATCCGGGACAACAAGGGCGGGGACGACGACCACCCCGGCTACTCTGACCGGCAGGTCAGCGAAGCCATGGCGGCGCGCGTGGTCAACGCCGTGGCGGGCCAGCCCGACATCTGGGCCCAGTCGGCCATCGTCATCACCTACGACGAGTCGGACGGCTTCTTCGACCACATGGCGCCGCGCATCCTGTCCTACGGCCCGGACGGGCTGCCGCTGGCCCGCGGCATTCGCGTACCGATGATCGTGATGTCGCCTTACGCCCGCGCCCACGCCGTGTCGCACGCCGAGGGCGACCACAACGCCGTGATCGAGCTCCTGAACGCCGTCTTCGACCTGCCGCCCCTGGCCTCGCTGCCCGACGAGGCTCAGGCACTGATCGCCGGCGAGGAGGCCAAGTTCAACGGCCCCAACGGCTTCGTCCAGCACCACCTCGGCCCCCGCGACATCAACACGCCCGAAACCGACGACCTGCTCTCGGCCTTCGAGCCGAAGCGCCTCACGGGCGAGCTGCCGCCGCTGCCGGCCTCCTACGCGGCTATCCCGGAGGAGGTGGTGGACCATCTGCCGCACTACGATGGGAAGGGCTGCTCGGCCATCGGCGTCGTGCCGGAGGATCGGCGGCAGGGCATCGCGACCCGCGTGCCCGAGAACTTCAACACGCTGCCCATCACCTTCCCGGCCTACAACAAATGAGGCTCGCGCCGCTCGGGCTGGCGCTCGCCGGGCTGCTGGCGGCTGCTTCCCCGGCCGCGGCCGGCCCCGTGCTCGACCGCATCCGGGCGGCCAATACGGTGAGCTGCGGGGCCGAGGAGCGGGCGGGCTTCGCCGAGGCCGGCGAGACCGGGACGGACCGGGACGGCACCGTGTCGGGTCTCGCGGTCGACCTGTGCCGGGCCCTGGCCGTGGCGGTGCTGGGGCCGGGGGGCAAGGTTTCCTTCACGGTCCTCGACTCGGTGCGCGACATGGAGGCCGTGCGGGCCGGACGGCAGGATGTCGTGTTCCTGTCGGGCGGCACGCTGGTGGCCGAGCGCCTGGCCGACCATCTCCTGCCCGGCCCGCCGGCCTTTCTCGAGACCGAGTCGGTGCTGGTGCCGGAGGGCTCGCCCGTCCGCGCGCCGCGCGACCTCGCGGGCCTCAGCATCTGCTTCATGATCGGCACCGGCGCCCAGCGCGCGCTCGAAGCCGCGGTCGAGCGCGAGGGCGTGACGATCGAGCGGCTCGGCTTCGGCGAGGAGGTCGAGTTGCGCGACGCCTACAACGTCGGCCGCTGCCGGGCGGTCGCGGGCGACGCCACCTTTCTGGCCGAGGTGCGGCAGGACGGCGGCGTGCACGGCCTGAAGAGCCGGCTCCTCGACGCGCCGCTGGCGGTCGATCCCGTGTTCCTGATGACCGGGCTCGACGACGCGCGCTGGTCAGCCATGGCCGGTTGGACGCTGCAGGCCGTGCTGTTGGGCGCGGCCCCGCGCTCGGGCTGGACGGGCGCTGGAGCGGGGCCCCTCGCGGCGGCCGCGACCCCGCTGGGCTTCCGCCCGGGCTGGTACGAGGAGGTCGTCGGAGCGCTCGGCACCTATGGCGACATGTGGAACAGGAACCTCGGCGAGGGCTCCGACCTCAGGCTCGCCCCCGGGCCGAACGCGCCCTGGCCGGCGGGTGTGCTGGTGGTGCCGGCGTCGCCGTGACGGCGGCCCTTGTGCCGACGGCGGTGGCAGCTCCCGCCCCGGCGCGCATGGCCGTCAGGCTTCGGCCCCGTGGCTCGGATCGAGGGCGGCCTCCACCATCCGCTCGAACCAGTCGACGGCGGGATCGGCGAGGCTGCCCCGGTGGCGCAGCAGCATGAGGTCGAGCGCCGGGATCGCCACGGGAGGCGCGTGGACCGTCACCGGGAACAGGGTCGCGGCGTAGCGGCAGGCCCGCGACGGGGCCGTGATGACGGCGTCCGACCGGCTCACGGCCGCGAAGGCCAGCAGCAGGTGGGGCAGGATGGCGATCAGCCGGCGCTCCCGGCCCAGGCCGCCGAGGATCACGTCGACGATCCCGCGCGCGTCCCGGTCGTTCGACACGAGCAGGTGATCGAGGCGGCAGTAGGTGTCGAGGTCGAGGCCATCCGCGACCGCGGGGTGGCCAATCCGCATCACCACGCCGAAGGTTTCCGAGGCGATGGGGCGCCCGACCGTGTCCTTCGGCGCGTCGGAGGCGCCCCCGACCGCCACGTCGACCTCGCCCGCCGCGACGGCCGCGGCGGCCTGGGCCGGCGGCAGCATCCTGAAGACGATCCGGCATCGGGGTGCCGTCAGCGCCAAGCTGTCCAGCAGCCGCGGCGCGAGGGCCGCGATCACCGTGTCGGGTGCCGCGAAGCCGAACTGGCGCGACGCGGTCGCGGGATCGAAGCACCGCCCCACGCTCAGCGCGCCGCGGACGTCGTCGATCGCCGCGGCGAGCATCGGGCCGAGGAGAAGCGACCGCGCCGTCGGCTCGACGCCCGCGCCGCGGCGCACGAACAGCGGATCGTCGAAGCTCACCCGCAGGCGCCCGACCGCATGGCTGACCGCCGACTGCGTCACGCCGAGTTCCGCCGCGACCTGGCTCATGTTCCGCCTCCGCAGCAGGAGGTCGAAGGTCAGGAGCAGGGTCAGGTCGAGGCGACGGATATGAACGTCGCTGATGCCGTCCATGAGGCGATTTCGGTTCCCATTCATAGTCGCATCGACTTAAGGCCGGTGCTCGCCGTCGCGCGACGGGATGGAGTCGGAAGATGGAACAGGTCCGGTCGTCGTCTGGGTCCTCGTGGCCCGTGTGGGTCACGATCCTCGATGTGCTCGTCGCCAGCAGCTTCTCCCTCGCCGGCCTGATCCACCCCGGCGCCGTCCTGCCCGCCGATGCCGAGCCGACAGTCGGATCGGCGATCTTCGCCATGTACGCGGCCGCGCGGACCATCCCCCTGGCGCTCGCCGTCCTGGCGGCGGCCTACCGGTCCGAGACTCGCATCCTCGTGGCCCTGGGCCTGCTCGCGGGCGTGGTCCAGAGCCTGGACGGGCTGATAGGGACCGCGCAGCACGATCCGGGCAAGACCATCGGGCCGTTCGTCCTCGCCGCGCTCCAGTTCTGGGCGGCCTACGTCCTGTCGCGACGGTTCCCCGCGGCCGTGCAAGCCGTCCGGTGAGGTCGGTTCTCAGTCCGTCAGCACCAGCGCCCAGTAGGTCTTGAACCGCGTGCCGGGCGCCGAGGCCGCCGCGATGCCGATGCGGCGGACCGGCCGGTAGAGGAGGTTGGCGTCGTGGCCGGGCGAGTGCTGCCAGCCGCTGAGCGCGCGCTCGAAGCTCGAATAGCCGGCCGACACGTTCTCGGCCTCGGCGCTTGGTGCCAAGCCCTCGGCCGCGAGCCGCGCCGACAGCTCGCCCGCCACCGTGTGGCTGAGCGTGTTGGCCCGCGCCATGGCCTCGGCCTGGCGCTCGGCCACGCGGGTCAGCGCCGGGTCGAGCGC
>CAXTFP010000001.1:6200-27693 GCA_964243135.1 uncultured Lichenihabitans sp. | reverse complement strand
CTGAGCGACCGCCTCGATCAGACTGATCTGGTCTTGAAAATAATATGTCACCAATGCCGGTGTGACACCTGCCCGAATTGCAAGATTGGTTCGGTTGAGTTCCAATTGAGGTTGCTGAAAGAGTTCGTGCGCTGCCGCAATGAGGCGGTCCCGACCGGCATCACCGTTACTTCTCTTCGGTCGTCCGATTGTCCTCTTAGCGGTCATCGATGTTCTCCTTGATCGTCGATTTCTAAGTCTTCATAATGCATCTGGACGAGTGGTAACGCATAGAAAGACATCATGATTAAACGGCTGCCGGGGCTCGCCACGCATGATATTGCGGTGAGAACCGGCCGCTCTTTCTCTTGGCCTCATCACTTCAAAGGGGATCTGCCGGGGCCGATCACGAAATAGGGTGTTGCGCTGTCGTCGGCATCGACGTGGAGCAGGACCCCGCAACGGACGCCCGATCATCGCATGGCGAAAGCCGAATGCGTCCCTCCCCGCTGGCTTGTCGCCTGATTTATCGTTCAAACAGGGGTAGGGTTCGAAGCCCGGCCAGGATGCGGATGGATGAGTGTTCAAAGCAGAATGATATTCGATGTCATCGCGCGCGGTGCCCGGTCCTCGATCGCTGTGGGAGCCCTCGTCGCAAGCGCTCTCGCTTTGCAGGTCCCGGCTGACGCCGGGTGGCATAAAGGAGCGCTCGATGCAACCGCCGTGAGTGATGCGTCCGCGCGGCGGGGCATGCTGGTCTTCGCGAGTGCCTGCACGGGCCGCGTGATCGGCGGCGACGCCACGTCGTCACAGCACACCTGCTGCTGCCACACTCCGTCACAGATCGCCTGCGAGCCGACCACGCAATGCGCCGCGGAGCACGGCAGCTGCCTGAGAGCGGACTGGGGAGTGTGTCACTTCCCGTCGCTCAACCAGAAGGCGATCCGCCGGTGAAGGCGGGTCAGAGGGGATGTCAGGCGTCGATCGTCGCGGGACCGATCTCGAGCGGTGCACCCATGTCGCGTCCCGTCGCGGCATGAGGCGAGAAAGGGCGCCTTCGGGACGCGCTCGACGGGATCCGCTGGCCCCGGGAGCCGTCGACCGGACTGCGCGATGAGCGGATCCGCGCTCGACCGTCAGGGCAGCGGCTCGGTCGGGCCGAGCCGCTGCCACTCCGGGCGCGGCCGTCAGACCGTCACGGCTTCCGTCCGGTGCGTCCGGCCATGCCGGACGTCGGAGATGAGCGTGGTCATCCGGTGTCCCGCGGAGACCGACACCCAGACCATCGCCGCGACGTTGGCCAGCCCCACCGTCCAGCAGGTGACGACCCACGCCGGAAGGCCGAACCCCACCGCGTGATGCAGCCCCGCCAGCAGGCCCAGGACCAGGATGGGCCAGAACACGATGAACGAGGTGAGGCGCCAGTCGACGCTGTAAAGCGAGATGGTCCGCGTGCCGATCCAGACCACGGCCGCCACCTCGCCGGCCGCGAGTGCGCCCAGGAAGTCCGTGAAATCCCGCGTGAACAGCAGCACCGCGATGCCGAAGGCGACGCCGAGCGCGGAGGCGAGCGTGCCGAACAGGATGAAGCGGGTCTGCCCGTAGGCCAGCGACGCGGGCACGGGAAGCTGGTTGAGGAACTTGGCGCAGACGTTGACCGCGATCCAGCCCATGATGGGGTCGGTGGGCTGGTAGGCGCGGCCGAAGATCAGCCCGATCAGCGTCGGGCCGAGCGAAAGCAGCCCGAGCCCGTACAGGAATCCCAGGAGCGACAGGGAAAGCGCCCAGGAATCGAAGAGGCGCAGGCGCTTGGCGCCGTCCTGCCCGAGGTTGGCGAAGGCCGGCATGAACAGCGTGTTGAGGAACTTGGCGACGGCGTTGCGCGGCAGCAGGGCCGTCACCATGGAAACGTTGTAGATCGCGAGCTGGACCACCCCGAGCAGGCTGCCGATCACGAAGCGGTCGGCGAGCTGGATGAACGCGTTGGCGATCCCGTTCGGGATCAGCGGACGGCCGAACGACACGGCTTCGGCGGCCGCCGCCCCGTGCCAGCCCAGCGTCCAGCGCCTCCGCGACAGGAGGTGCGAGAGGACCGTGTAGCCGACCGCGTTCATGAGGATGCCGGCGATCACCGCTTCGAAGCTCCGGAAGGCGAGTGCTGCCACGATCGTCACGGCGGTCCAGACGATCTGCGAGCCGATCAGCACGGAAGCCTCCCGCCAGAACACGTAGGATCGCATGGCCTCCTTGGTGCCGAGGTGCGAGAAGCTTCGGATCAACATCGAGGCGCCGAGCAGGGCGTAGGCGAAGGTCGCTTCCGGGGCGTCGAAGGCCCGCGCCATCAGCGGCGACGTCAGGACGAGCAGGCAGGCCAGGGCCCCCCCCCGCGTCACCATCAGCAGGTGGAGGGTGGCGTATAACACGTCGGGGTCGTCATGGTCGTTCGACCGGACCGCCGAGAAGTGGACGCCGATGTCGGTCGCCTGTTCGGCGATGCCGTAGACGACCGACAGGCTGATGCCGAGACCGAACTGGTGCGGCGCCAGGATGTGCGCCAGGGCCACGTTGCGGGCGAAGGGGAGCGCCATCTCGGCGAGCGTGGCCACCAACAGCGCGGAGGACGCGAGCCGCCGCAGGATGCTCGATCGTGTCAACGGAAGGTTTCCCTCGCAGGGCCGAGCGGACGCGCCGCGCCGGGCGGCGTCCATCGGCGGAGTGGACGGTGGGCCGCGGCGTCAACCGGTCTGGTAGACGGACGAGTAGTAACTGGGCGTGACCTCGCCCCGGCCCGCGAGGCGGTTCAGCTCGACCTTGTTCAGCAGGAGGCCGACCAACTTCTCGCGAACGACCGGCACGGCGTCGAGCGCGGCCGTCAGCACGTCTTCCTCCGTCCGCCCCCAGGCCACGACCATGACGAAGCCGTCGATGAGGGGCGCGACCGAACGAACGTCGACCATCGGCAGCATCGGCGGGAGGTCGACCACGATGTAGTCGTAGACGGCGC
Source organism: uncultured Lichenihabitans sp. (assembly GCA_964243135.1). Taxonomy (GTDB): domain Bacteria; phylum Pseudomonadota; class Alphaproteobacteria; order Rhizobiales; family Beijerinckiaceae; genus Lichenihabitans. The sequence goes on along the minus strand of CAXTFP010000001.1, from coordinate 24,710 downwards.
CGGCGGAGCGCAGGAACGCCTCCATGGCCGGCGAGGCGAGCAGCCCGTCGGGATGTTCGACGCCCTGCTCCGTCTTCGCGGGGAGGAAGTCGAGGCCCAGCGTCGGATCCGAGACCAGGGCGGAGCCGTAGGCGAGACCCTGCAGGACGTCGGGCAAGCCGACCCGCGCCGCCCCGTGGAGACGCTCGGACAGGACGGGGCGCCTCAGGTCGCCGTCGACGAGAAGCACGCGTGCGCCCCCGGAGCTCAGCAGGTGAGCGGCACTCGCCGCGACGGTGGATTTGCCCTCCCCCTGCAGCGCGGAGGTGATCCCCAGCACGCGCTCGCCCCGGCTGCGGTGCGACTGGTCGAAGGACAGCTTGATCGACCTCATGGCCTCCGCCCCGGCGGATCGCGGCTGCTGGATCACGTAGTCCCAGGGCAGATCCCGCCGCTGGCCGGCGCGTCCCGTGGCCTTGAAGGTGGAAGCTGCGCGCAGCGAGCGCGCCTTGGTCAGGGGAAACACGCCCAGGCAGTCCGTGCCGGCGGCGCGTTCGGCCTGCTGGCGGGAATAGATGCGCTTGTCGAACAGTTCGGACACGAGCGCGTAGCCGAGGTTGAGGGCGACACCGCCGGCCGTCCCGATCGCGATCAGCAGCCCTGTCTTGGGCTTGAACTTCTCGTTGGGGGGCACCGCCCTGGCGATGATGCGGGCCTGCACCATCGGGAAGCTCTCCTTCTGGACCGTGTCCGTGTAGCGCTTGAGGGTCTCCTCATAGGCGAGCTCCGCGGTGGTGGCCATGCTGTCGAGCTCCTGGAGCTTGACTTGGCTGCGGCCGACATCGCCCGTCTTCAGAAACTGGTCGTTCAGGCTCGCGCGCGTCGCGCGCTCGTTGAGCTGGGCCACCTCGTAGTCGCTCCGGCTCGCCTCTTCGAGGCGCTTCAGCTCGTCGCGGATCGAGGCCATCGCGACCTCGCCTTCGGCCCGCAGCTTCACCGCGGCCGCGTGGTTCTGCCCGTATTGCGCCGCGATGTTGGCGGCGCGGCCCTGCAGGTCGAGATATTTCTTGCGCAGGTCGGTGATGACGCCATCGCTCAGCGCGTCGGTGACGGACAGGTCGAGGGTCGTCTGGGCATTGACGTGCTCGATGCGGTCGAGCTTGGCCTTCGCCTGGGCGCTCTGGCCCATCGCGTCGGACAGCTTGGTCGAGATGTCGGACAGCATCAGATCGGCGATCGACTTGCCGTCGGATGTCGCGATCGCGTTGGCCCTCTTGAACTCGGCGACCGCGCCCTGCGTCCTGAGCATCTCGTCGCCGAGCACGTTCAATCGGGACTTCATCCAATTCGCTGCGGCGTGCGTGGTCTCGATGTCGGTCCTGCGCTGGTCGTCGAGGTAGTCGTCGCCGAAGGCGTTGGCGATGATGGCGGCCTTCTCGGGGTCCTTGGACAGGATCGACACGGCCACGATGTAGGTGCCCGCCGCACGCTCCACCGCCTGTCCCAGCCCCAGGTTGGTCGTCGCACGATCGATCCTGTCGCTCCGGGAAGGGGGCGGGCTGGCCCCGGCGACGAGGCTCGTGACCCAGGCGATCGCTGATCTCACGCCGGAACGCTGGGTTCCGTTGAACTCCGGGTCGTCCTGGAGATCGAGCTTCCCGATCACGCGGAGCAGGGTCGCGTTCGACTGCAGGACCTGCACCAGGCTGTCCACGCGCGCCGAATCCTGCATGGGCGTGTCCTGCTTGTGCGCGCGCTCCTCCGCGGTGTCGAGGACCGACAGGGCGTTCGGGTCGAGCGCGATCACGGCGGTGGCGCGGAACGTCGGTTGGCTCATCAGGGCGTAGCCGCCGAGCAGCGCCCCCCCGACCAGGGCGCTGAGCAGCATGTGCCGGCTCCGCCGTCGCAGGAAGCGCAGCGCGTTGCGCAGCTCGTTCTGCAGGCTCTGCGCGGCCTCGGCCTGCGGCAGGGCCGTCGCATGGCGGATGAAGGATTGATCGCGATACTGCATGGTCGATGGGCCTTCAGGCTTGCCGGTTCGGATGTCGCATGGCCCGCCTCAGAGTTGAAACAGGTTCGCGGCCCAGCGCCCCGGCGAAGCGCGCCGAAACGGGCCGGCGCGACGGGCGCGAAGCGACGCGTTCGCATGCGTCAGGGCCGCGTCGTCGATCATGTCGGCGTGCCGGAGGAGGATGCGGTTGAACACCGCCCCGAGCAGCTTCGCCCCGACCTCCGGATTGGCGTCGAGGCAGTCCGTGACGATGTCCTTCGTGGTGGCGTTCCAGCGCACGACGAGCAGATAGGCGTCGAGGGCATCGGCGATGGAGCGGGCCGCCACGCTCGGCGCGAGCGGGGGACAATCGACCATAATCAGGTCGAAGTCGGGGCGCAGGCGGTCGATCAGGCGAGCGAAGGCGTCGGCGTCCAGGATGGCCTCCGGCGCGCCGGACCGCCCCCCGGCCGGCAGGCACGCCAGCCGTTCGCCGCCGCCGCACGGGACAGGGGCCGGCACGGTCCGGGGATCGGCGAGGGCCTCGGCGAGACCTTCCCTGGCCAGCGGCGCGAAGCGCGCCGACGAGGAAGCGTTCCGGAGATCGGCATCGATGAGCAGCACCCGGCGCCCCGCCGCCACGGCCGTGACCGCGATGGCCGCGGCCGCCGTCGTCGCGCCCTCGCCTGCCTTCGCGCCCACGACGCCGAGGACGAGGCCGGAGGGCCTGCCGCCCTGCCGGTCGAGGTCGAGCAGCGTCGCCCGAAGCCTTTCGACCGCGAAGGCGTCCGGGCCCGTCCTGGCGTCCAGCACCGCCCGGCTGCCGCCGAGCGCGGAGAGCGCGGCGGAGACCGGCAGGTAGCCGAGGCAGCGGCGCCCCGTGACGGCCTCCAGGTCGGACCGTTTCCGCAACCGCCGCGACAGGGCCTCGCTGCCCACGGCCAGACTGAACCCCGCGATCAGTCCGAGCGCCAGGCCGCCGACCAGCGTCTTGCGGGGGGTCGGCCACGCGGGTTCGAACGGCAGGGAAGCGCGGCTGGTCACCCGCGTCTCCGTGATCGGAAAGGTCTGCTGCTGGGTCGACATCGAGTATTGCAGTACGAAATTGTCGCGCAGCGCCGTCATGCTGTCGGCCGCCCCCTGCAGGAGCGTGAGCTCGACCCGTGCCCTCTGTCCCTGCGCGGCTTGAGCGGCCGCCTGCTTCAGCATGGCGCGGACGGACTCCTCATCGCCGCCCGCGATCTCGGCGTCGCTCCTGGCTCCCGCCGCGATCTGCTTGAACTGCGAGACGATGTTGTCCTGCAGCGACCGCATCTCGACCTGATCCTTGAGGACCGCCCCGTGCGTGGGGCCATAGAGCCCGAGGTTCTGCTGCATGCGCCGGCTGACGTCGTGGTAGCCGGTGAGCAGCGCCACGATGACGGGGTCGCGCATCTCCTCGCCGAGGCTGCCGGACAGAACGCCGTCGAGGTTGCGCTGGCCGTCCACGATGGCGTTGGCGCGGGTGAGGCGGGCTTGCGCGATGAATCGCCGTTCCTGCGCGGCGATCAGGCGGCTGCTGAGGTCCTGGACCTGCTGCTCGTCGATGAACTTGCCGTCCGACAGCATGATCTGGTTGGCGAGCCGGTACTCGATCGCATCGTGCTGGGCCTGGGTCACATCGGCCTGGAGGTCCCGCAGCCGCGTCTCGAACCAGTCCAGGGCGCCGCTGGCGACCGACCTGCGGGCGTCCATCTGGTCGGCGATGTAGGCGTCCGTCATGCCGTCGGCCAGCTTCACCGCCTTCTCGGGCGTCTTGGCCGAGGCCGTGATCTCGATGACGTAGGACAGGCCGAGGCGCTCGACCTTGAGCGCCTTGCGGAGGGCCAGCACGGCGTTCTGACGGCGCTCCCCCAAGGGCCGCCCTGCCGCGTCGCCGATGAGCCCGGCGGACACCAGCGCCCGGCTCAAGGGGCCGTCGCCGCCGATGAATTCGGGATCCTGCGCGAGGTTCAGGGCGTCCACGGCCCGCCCGAGCACGCCGTCCGACATCAGGATCTCGGTCTGGCTGTCGAGGGCGGCATCGCTCAGGCGAAAGTTGAACACCGCCTCCTGAGGGCTGACGTTCACGAGGCGCCTGTAGTCCAGCATCATCTGCGTGACGGCGACGTAGCGCTTGGACAGCGTGAGCTGCGCGAACAGTCCGAGACCGAGGCCGACCAGGGCCGCGGCCGTGACGAGCCGCCGATGTCGGCGGACGCATCGCAGGAGGAAGGTGAGGTCGCCCGGCGAGCCCGCCTCGCGCGTCAGGCGCGACGGCCCCTGCCCCCGGCGCAGGCTTTGATCGGCGGCATCCTGAACAGGCATCGTCAGACTCCGAAGCGGCCGGCGGAGGCGGTGGACCCCACCGGGAGCCGGCGCCGCGCGGGGCCCGTGCGGATGTGAGGCGGGGTCAAACGCCACCTCGTGCGGCTGGCGCCAGGTATTTCGCTTCCGACAGGCCGGCCCGGGCCCCCATGACGAAGCCCACGAGGCTCCAGGCCGAGCCCCAGAAGTGCACCGTGAAGGCGATGAAGAAAGCCAGGAACAGCGCGATGTTCAACGACACCGTCGGCAGCGCGTAGGCCTCCGACCGATACTGGCGCAGGGGGCGCGGCGTGACGACGAAGAAGCAGCCCACCAGCGAGGTCAGGAACAGCCCGAGGCCGACGTAACCGAACTGGTAGGCGAGGTTGAGCCAGAGGCAATCGACGGTGTCGAGCAGGGTCGAGGGCCTAAACCAGTCCTGCGCACCGAGGCCGAGCCAGGGCGAGGCGACGAGGTCCTTGCCGATCCACTTCCAGATCAGGAGCCGCGTGTAGCCCGTCTGGGGGTCGAGCGTGAACGACGTGATGATGGCGTCGACCGGATCGTCGACGAGCAGCAGGGCGGTGAGGACGCCGGCCACGATCAGGCAGACCAGGAACGTCCACCGGTATCCCAGATTGCGGAACAGGGCGTCGTAACCCAGAAAGCCGCAGAGCAGCACGAAGGCGAGGATCGGAGCCGAGGAGATCGCGATGAACACGCCGAGCGCGCAGCCGCCCAGGATGAGGAGCCGTCGCAGGGTCGACACCGTGGAATAGAACATCACCGGCGCGGTGATGGCGAAGAACGCGCCGTACAGGATCGCGTGCTCGATGGGTCCCCGCGCCCGCGGCAGGCCGAAGCGATACTGCGTCGTGACGGATTTCGCCGTGCTGGGATCGCCGCCGTAGATGTGCACGGCGCGCTCGCTGCTCCCCACGAGCGAAGTCGCGAGGCGGGCGAAGATGTTCTCGCCGACCACCATGTCGACGAGCCCCATGGCCAGCATGCAGCCCATGACCAGCACCATGGCCTTGACCCCGGCGCGCAGCGCCGTGACGTTGCCCAGCGTTACGCGCGCGACCGCATAGGAGATCAGCAGGTCCGCCCCGACCTGGCTGAGGCTGCCCGCCACGGTCGCGATGCCGCCCGTGACGGCGAGCGCGAAGGGGCACCAGACGGCCAGGGCGAGCACCGAGACGTCGGCCAGCACGGGGACGTAGGTCCCCCGACCGATCTTCTGCTTGGTGAAGGCCAGGAGCGGGACGGCGCAGACGACCAGCGAGAGGCGATGCCCGGTCAACACCGCGCCGGCCCGGATGGCCAGTTCGGACGGGCACAGGTAGCCGGCGAACAGGATCAGCGTCATGGCGAAGGCGCGCCGTTCCAGGACGGTGGACGAGCGCGCCTCCGCGCCGGCGCGGCCGCCCGCGACGGCCGGCAGCCTCGCCGCCCTGGCACCGGAGGCGGTCGCGGTCACGCCCGCACTCCGTGCTGGCGGGGCGGGGGTGCCGGGAGATGACGGGCGGAGGGATCGCGCATCGGGGCCGTCACGGTCCGGCCGGCGTGCGGAGCCGCGCATTGAGGGTCTGCTTGGCGAAATCCCGCACCGGAAAGATGTCGTTGGCGGTGATCACGAAGAGCCCGTAGATCGCGAGCGCGGAGCACAACGCGCCGGCCGAGGTGGACCAAGCCCGCACCGCGCGCCGAGGGGCGGAGAAGCGCCGGCGCAGGTTCAGCACCGGCTTCTCGATGCCGTGCCAGGACAGGACCGCCAGCGCGAAGGTGACGGGCAGCGCGACCGCGAAGTTCAGGAGCGGGTTGCGGCCTGACTGGCCCATCATGATGGCCTGCTGCACCGGGAAGCCGAAGATGTAGATCCCGTATGAGTAATCGCCGTACTTGGTGACCGGGATCGACGGCAGCCGCGTCAGCCCGAGCGCGTTGACGAAGTAGACGACCAGGACGAGAGCCGGGTAGGTCAACGCGGTCGCGTCGGCCTGCGTCGCATAGTGGAGTCCCAGGATGCCGACGATGCCGCTCGCCGCGGTGAGGACGGGGGAGAAAGGGATGCGGCCTTTCAGGACGTAGAGCAGGTTGCCCAGGAGGAAGCACAGAACGAGGACGCGCGTCGGGACCCGGTTGTCGAGGAATCGGGCCTGCGGCAGATGATCGGTGCCGATGCAGATGGCGAGGTAGCCGACGACGATGCCGACGAGCAGCATCGGCCTCTTGTAGATCCCGGTCACGATGAAGATCGACAGCACGACGTAGCAGAGAAGCTCCGGGCCGACCGTCCACAATGAGGAGTTGACGACCTCGGGGACTGGGTTGCCGGTGAACAAACCCGGAAGACGGAAGTGGATCCATCCGACCAGGGATGTGAAATATTCGAACAGCATCGGGGAGCTGAAATAGTCACGCGGAGGCAGGACGGTCAGCGCCGGCCCGACGACCAGGGCCGAGAGTGTCACCTCCGTCACCAGCGCGGGCGCGATGCGCAGGGCGCGGAACAGGGCGAATACCTTCAGCGATTGAACCCTGAGGGCGCTGCCCATCACCAGGAACCCGCTCAGCCCGAAGAACATGGGCAGCAGGACGGCCAGAAGGGCGCTGAACGGGGACGCCCAGAACTCCAGGGCCCAGTCCTGGCCGTAGCTGATCAGGAAGCTGTGCCAGAACAGGATCGCGACGGACAGCATGAGACGGATCTGATCGTAGCCGGGACCGATCCCCTTAAAGGTGTCGAGCCGCGTCCCGAACGTTGTCGCGCCCGTCTGCATCGGCGGCATCATCGGCCATTCCTTTCGCGCGTGGAGCCGTGGGGGCGGAATAGGGGGCGGGCTGTCCCCGCCGCGCGACGGGGCTGCGCCACGCCGAGTCAAGTCGCGGCACGGATCACGGGCCGTTCCGGCGCGCTCGTCGGGCTCCGCCGGCCGGTCACGACGGCATGCGGCGGGGCCGCCCGGTTTCGCCCAGGACGCCCGCGAGCCAGCCGGCCAGGGCGACCGCGAAGGGACGCCGTCCGGCCCGCTTGAGGTACAGCAGGGTCATGCACAGCGTGGTGGCGACCACCACCGGGTAGCGGAACGGAAAGAACCTTCGGGTGAAGCGCAGCTTGTTGCGCTCGCTGAGGTAGATGGTCAGCGGCGACTTCCTGCGGGCGTCGCGGCTGGCCCCGGTGGTGGCGCCGTGCAGGTGCGTCACCACCGCGTCGTGCGCGTAGCCGAGGCGGAAGCCGCCACGCCGGAAGCAGAAGTCGACCTCCTCCATGTAGAGAAAGTAGCCCTCATCCATCGGACCGACGACGTCGCAATAGGCCCGCGTCACGAACATCGCGCCGCCGCACACGTAGTCGAGCTGGCGCTCGACGGCCGGCACGTCCGGTCTGATGGATGCGGGCGCGTCCAGGCCGACGTTGACGGCGCGGGCCAGCCAGGGCAACCACCGCCCCCCGAACATCTGCACGCGGCCGGTCTCGGAGAACAGCAGCCGGCACCCGACCACGCCATATCGGCCTCCACTCGCGTAGGAGGCGAGCTGCCCCAGCGCTTCCGGTGCCACTGCGGCGTCCGGGTTCAGCACGAGCACGGCCTCCCACGCCGAGCCGCCGAGCGCGCGGATGCACAGGTTGACGCCGCCCGCGTAGCCGATGTTGTCGGCCGCGCAATGGAAGTGGACGCGCGGGCCGCCGGGCTGGAGGTCGCAGGCATCCCGCCGCGACACCCCGCCCTCGGCGGCGACGTCGCCCGCCGCCATGTCGCCGAAGGCGGCCGCGGCCGCGTCGACCAGTGCCGCATAGGCGGCCGGTCCCGCGTTTTCGCACACGTGGATCACGGCGGGGCGGAGAAGCGACGCCCGCAGCGCGCCGAGGCAGGCGAGGACGTGGCCCGCGCAATCGTACGACACGATGCTGACCGCAACCGCGGGATCGCGGGATGCAGGGGCCACCGCGCCCGGACTTGGCGGCGATGACGGGTCTGGCCGATCCGATCCAAGCTCAGCCATTGGATGAGGCACGGCGCCACCTGCCGGATCTCCGGAGTCTAGACGTCGATATTCCAGGAACATAGTCCCTTTTAGAACTCAATATGTCAGTAGAAATGTCGACATATCGGGGAACGATTCGATGAACTGTCCATTTCAGATGAATATAACTCATCGGAAAAAGACAGATATATAGAAAGACCGGCATCGTTCTCTCTAACAATGAACGGGGTCGGGTTCGAGATGTCGAAGACGGCGCGCTGGCCCGCGACAACGATTGGAGAGCACCATGAACATTGCGATCAAGCGCACGATCGTCGCGACGCTCACGACGGGGCTCTGCCTCGGCGCGGCCGCCGGGGCCGACGGCCGCCTCGTGCCCGGCTTCGACGCCGAACAGGCGCGCCACCGCCTGGGCCGCGCCATGCCGCCCAGCGCCTGTCCCGCGGTCCCGGCGCCGATCGTCGACATGGGGGGGATCGTGTCGCGCTACGATCCCAAGGATCCCAGCCAATCCCACGTCGACCCGGGCCGCGATGCCGCCTCGAAGGCTCAGGAGGCGGGTCTGACGGCCTTCGCCAAGCAGATCGACCGCCTGTCGGATGGCGCCCTGCTGGCCAAGCCGGCCGATGCGGCGCTCGACGCCTGCATCATGGGGCACCTCGCCGCCTGGGCTCGCGCCGACGCGCTCGATCGAAACCTCGACGACAACGACCGGGTCGGTCGCGACCAGGCCGTGATGGAACAGGCCTGGTACGGTGCCGCCTTCGCGAGCGTGGTGGCCAAGATCGACGGCTTCACGGCCGTGCCGGGGTCCGACAGCGACGCCGTGAAGGCTTGGTTCGGCAGGCTGGCGGCGTCCATCATGGCGTCCCACGGAGGGGCGCTGGCGTCGCTGCATCCGGCCAACAATCATCGCTACTGGGCCGGCACCGCGGTGGCGACGATCGGCACCGTGCTGGGGGATCGGCGCATGGTGGACTTCGGCCGCACGATCCTCGCCCGAGGATTGCGAGACGTCGCGGCCGATGGATCCCTGCCGGCCGAGATGGCCCGCGGCCCCAAGGCCCTCACCTACCAGTATTTCGCGACCCTGCCGCTGGCCGCCCTCGTCACGATCGCGGACCGCAACGGCATGCCACTCGACGGGGACGAGGAAGCCGCGCTCGAACGCCTCGTCGCGTTCGGGCTCGACGCCTCGGGCGACCAGGGGACGGTCGAGGCCCTGGCCCATGCCAGGCAGGATCCCGCCGTCACGAGTTTCGCGCTGGGCTGGAACGACATGCTGCTGCCCTACATGTCGCGCCGCAATCGCGGTCTCGCCGCGAGGATGGAGGGTGTGGCGTCCCGCCCTGGCATGCGGCCGGCGTGGTTCGTCTTTCTCGGCGGCGACGTGACGGCCGCCTACGATCCGGGTGCGCGGATCACCGGGGCGGAGTAGCGCCGCGCCGCAGGGGCGGCCCGCCAAGTCGGGTGTTCCGCCCATGTCAGCTCTGCTCCGCCGTGGCCGGGCGTCCGGCGAGGCGGAGCACCTCCCGGTAGGCCGCGATGAGGGTCGGCACCTGATGGTTCCAGGACAGCTCGCTTTCGACGCGTCTGCGGCCGATGGCGCCCATGGCCTGACGGCGCTCGGGATCGGCGAGGAGCTCCTCGATCCGGGACGCGAAGTCGACGGGGTCGTTGGCCCTGGCGTAGAGGGAGGCACCCTCGGCCGAGTAGCGGCCTTCGAGGACGTCGAATTGGACGATGGGCTTCCCCATCGCCATGTATTCGATGATCTTGTTCATCGTGGACTTGTCGTTCATCGGGTTCACCCGATCGGGGTTGACGCAGATGTCGGACGAGCACAGCACGCTGAGCAGCGTGTCGTCGGGAACGCGCCCCAGAAATGTGACGTGGTCGCCGACGCTCAGGTCGAGGGCCATGGCGCGGAGCTTTTCGAGGCTCGAACCACCGCCCACGAGGCAGAACTGCACGTCCTGCCGCCCCCGCCGGTGGATCAGATCCACGGCGGCTTCCAGCAGGAGGTCGATGCCCTCCTGCTCGCCCATGACGCCGACGTAGCCGATCAGGTAGCGGCGGCCCCGCCTGTGCGACGCGTCGACCGGCACGGATTTGAAGCGGCTGAGGTCCGGCCCGCTCCGCACCACGAAGACCTTGTCGGCCGCCATCCGGCCCCGCTCGATCGCGATCGCCCGGTAGCTCTGGTTGGTGGCGATGGACACGTCGGCGAGCGCGAAGGTCAAGCGCTCGAAGAGGCGCAGGACGTGCCAGAATGCGCCGCGCCGATCGTATTTCGCCTCATAAAGCTCGGGGTTGATGTCGTGGTGATCGAAGACGAACCGCTTGCCGAGCAACCGGAAGGGCAGAGCGACGAGAAAGATCAGATCGGGCGGGTTGCAGGCGTGGATGACGTCGAACCCGTGCCGCCGCCAGATCTTCATCATGAGGCGGAACTCGCCCCACAGGGCCGCGGAATATTCGCGTAGGTAGCCCATGGCCGAGTCGGCATCGGCCGGCAGGGTGTGTCTGTAGACGTGAATGCCTTCGAGTTCCTCGTAGGTCGCGGTGAACCCCTTGCCGGTCGGACAGATGATAGCCACCTGGGCCCCGGCGTCGCGGAGCGTCCGCGCTTCCTGCCACACCCTGCGATCGAAGGGCACGGGGAGGTTCTCCACGACGATGAGGACCCGCTTGCCGAGGAGGGGCGTCGTGGACGGTCTGTCCCGTTCCAGGGAGGCATGATGGCTGGCCGCAATGTCGAGCATGGGATCCCCATCGGGTTGCCGGACGCGTTCGAGGGGCGTCGGTCCGGGTTGAACGGCACGCGACGCGGCGGCCGGGACGATCAGAGCGCGTTGATGTCGATGACGTTCAAGCCCCTGAGGCCGAGCCTCGCGGCGCTGCCGTTCGTGTCCACGATGACGTCGAAGTCGTCCTCGACGACCCGGTTCTGCTCGATGAGCAGTTCGCTGAGCTGGGGCAGGTTCGCATAAGCATAGCCCAGGTTCTGCCCGATCAGTTTCGCCGGTATCAGCGCCGGATCGAACACCGACAGGCGATGGCCGCTCGTCAGGAATTTGCGGGCGAGATCGACGTTGGGGCTCTCCCTCAGGTCGTCGCTGTTCTGCTTGAAGGCCAATCCGAGCATCAGGATCCTGCCCTTCACCGGGAGATCCCGCGTGCAATGCTGGAACAGGAAGTGCTTGTGGGCCTCGTTGGAGCGGATGAGCGAGTCGACGAGGTAGGTGCCGGCGCCGACATCGGAGCTTATGTACTGCAGCGCCCTCACGTCCTTCGGCAGGCATGAGCCTCCGAAGGCGCCGCCGGGGCGCAGGTAATAGGGCGAGATGTTGAGCTTCGTGTCGGAGACGAAGATCTCGTGCACCGTCTTCGCGTTGATCCCGGAGTTGATGCACACCCGGCCGATCTCGTTGGCGAAGGCGATCTTCACCGCATGGAAGCTGTTGTCGACGAACTTGGTGATCTCGGCTTCCCGATATCCGGTGTAGAACACTCGGGCCGATATATTGGCGTTCAGCACGTCCATCAGCCTGGAAGGCCTGCCGTCCTTCGTGCCGATCACGACCTTCGGCGGCGCGAAATAGTCCTTGATCGCCACGGCTTCCCGCATGAACTCCGGATTGTAGACTAACTCCACGACGTCGATGTCCGACTGAAGGACGGAGGCGAAGATCGGGCAGATGAGTTGGTCGACCGTGCCTGGCCGGATCGTGCTCCGGTACACCACCGTGAGCGGCTCCGCCCGCCCCGGCCGCACGGATTGGGCGATCTGGCGGGACACTTCGGCGATATAGGCCATGTTGTGCGAGCCGTCGGCGCTGCTCGGCGTCCCCACGCAGACCATCGCCAGGTCGCAACTGTTCAGATCGCGGCTCGCGTCCGTCGTGCAGCTCAGCCTGTTCTCGGCCAAAGCTTCCCGCAGCAGTTCTTCGAGCCCGGCCTCGGCGATCGGCGAGTGACCGGCGTTGATCTGCCGGACCTTCTCACTGTTCACGTCGACCCCGAGAACCGTGTGGCCCTCGCTGGTCAAACATGCGGCAGCCGTCAGGCCGACATACCCCAGTCCGAACACCGCGACTTTCATGGTGGACCCTTCCCTGTATGCGCGTATTTTCGGCGGTGAGCCTGCTGCTTATGCAGAAGCGTCGTCAATACGAGAGCGTGGCTCGTCGTTGCGTCGCTCATCATCTCTAGATTGGGGATCTTGGCCCGCAGACCGAATTTGTTCTTGCCGTGTTGTAACCGTGGATTCGGGCGGCGTGAAGCCATAAAATTAAAGATTGCTGAAATTTTTGCGTTGCGGTTATGCTCCCTGCGACGGTTGCACCTGCGAGAGGGCCGTCGGGCGTGTCGATGTGTCTGAGGTTCGCCGGGAATGGATGGGGGTGGCGCGTGCTCGCCAGGGAGTGTCGCGGTCCACCTGTCATCCGGTCGCGCGGGACCGCGTGCCTCGCCATTCCTGACGACTGTCGCCGTGAGTGCTTAGTGCGAGGGCCTGATTTGTTGCTCAAGATCTTGCGACTGGGTGTCGTCCTCGTCCTGACGTCGGGTCTGCTGTCCGCCTGCTCGGCCATCCCCAAGGATGGGCCGACGTCGTCGGAGCTGATCGACCACGCGGAGGTCACGCTCCAGCCGACCGTGCCCGAGGTCGGCTACGCCATGGTGCATCTCAGCCCGCTGATCCTGGCGGCCGCCAATTCGTCGCAGCCCAAGCTGCCCGCCTTCACCGCGCTGGCCAGCCGCCGCCCCTACAACGACATTCGCATCGGGTCGGGCGACCTCATCGGCCTCACCATCTACGAGGCGCAGGCCGGAGGCCTGTTCATCCCGCAGGAGGCCGGGTCGCGGTCCGGCAACTTCGTCACCGTGCCCAACCAGCAGGTCGACGCCACGGGCAGCATCTCGGTCCCCTATGCCGGAAACATCCACGTGGTCGGCCGGACGGCCCGCCAGGTGACGGACGACATCATCAGGCACCTGTCGAACAGGGCCATCGAACCGCAGGTCGTCCTGTCCATCGCCGAGCGCCGCGGCAACGACATCAGCGTGCTCGGCGACGTCAACGTCGCGACCCGCTTCCCGCTCGACCCCGGGGGCATCCGCGTGCTCGACGCGATCGCGAAGGCGGGCGGCTCGAAATACCCGGCCTTCGAGACGGCCGTGACGATCCAGCGTGGCCCCCGCACCCAGCAGGCGCCCCTGACGACCATCGTCAGGGACCCGGCGCAGAACGTCGAACTGATGCCCGGCGACGTCGTCTACGTTTCGCGCGAACAGAAGGTGTTCCTGGTCTTCGGCGCCACCCCGACGCCGGGCTCGATCGGCGGCACCAACAACCGGCGCTTCGTCTTCGACAACGACAACATGACCCTGACCGAGGCGGTCGGCAAAGCGGGCGGCCTCCTGTCGGATCGCGCCGATCCCCAGGCCGTCTTCGTGTTCCGGATGGAGCCCCGCGCCGCCCTGGCCGGCATGGGCGTCGACGTGTCGTCCTACGGCGGCCCCCTGGTGCCCACGATCTACAACGTCGACTGGAGCCGGTCCGACGGGTTCTTCCTGGCGAACGATTTTTACATCCGCAACAAGGACGTGATCTTCGTGTCGGAACACCCGACGGCCGACCTGATGAAGTTCCTCACCATCCTGCGGGGCTTCACGGGTCCGGGATCGGACATCGGCTCGGCGGCCGCCATCGCCCGGTGATGGCAGAAGCGCCCGCGGGATCGGCCGCCCTGCCGCCCCCCGCCGGGTCATCGCAGGCGGAGGGAGAACGCGACGCCTTCGGGCGGCAGGACGCCCTGCCACCTGACCACCGAGGTCGGGACCCTGTGCCCGAAGCGGGGTGAAACCCAGCCGCGCCGCTCGCCGCCCCGCTCGACCGTCAATGCCCCGACCGTCGCTCCGATCCCGAGGATCGGACGACCCTCGGCCGACACGAAGACGCCGCCCTCGCACGGCGCGACGTCGCAATCGGGGGCGACCAGGAAAGCGACGGACGGCTGTTCGCCGCTCGAGAGGCCGATGAGGCGGTCGACGATGTCGTAGCCCCGGGGGGCGGCCGCGATGGTGCGCTCGTGCCGGACTCCGAAGCGCGCCAGATACCCGTCATGCGAGGCGCGAAGGCGCCAATCCGGCCCGTCTTCGCGCTGGTCGAGGCCGGCCCGGGCCTTGTGCGACCAGTTGAAGGGCCCCGAGATGACGCTCTGGTCGGCCTCGCCGAGCGCCAGGGTGTTGTGGGCCCGCGTCCCCCGGAACCAGTCGCGCCAGCTTCCGCCCGAATGATAGAGATAGGTGCCGCCGTCGATCAGGACCGGCCGGTCGTCCAGGGTCAGGGTGAAGGCGAGGGCATCGGCGTGCCCGTGGGCCGCGATCGACAGGTAGCCGAGCGGGCCGTGATCGAAGACCAGGATGGCCGACCGGTTCGCCCGCGTCTCGCGCACGACGCTGTATCCCCCCTGGGCGAAGGTCATCAGCCCGTCGGCCGGCGGCGCCGGCCGTCGCGTCGCTCCGAAGACCGCCGTCCTGAGGTCCTGCTCGTCGAATTCCGGGGCGGTGCCGGGCTCGGCGAACAGCGCCGCGATGCAGCACGCGACCGAGGCCGCGTGATGGACCTCGTGCGGCGCGGTCGTCAGCACGCGTCCTTCGTCGTCATCGCCGATGCTGGGGACGCCGCCTTCCGCATCCGCCAGCCACGAGATGAATGTCGCGAAGGCCAGGAGGCGGTCTCGGACGGCCTCCGAGAGCGGCCGCGCCTCCCGGGCTGCGACGACGCTGCTCAGGAGCAGGAACTCGGCCGTGAACGCGCCGTAGGTCGGCGATTGTTCGGCCGGCACCCCGTCGGCAAGGATCTGCCGGCCGGCCTCCTCCTCGAGGATCCGCCTCGCCCTGTCCTCGAACCCGGCGGCGCCCGGCAGGTCCGGCATCGCGATGGCGATGAGGAACAGGCCGGCCGCCTCCGCCACGAGGTGGTTGTTGGCCGAACTGAAGCGGGACGGATACCGCGCGAGCCAGACGGCATGCGCGTTCAGCATGGTCCTGATCCGCTCGACCGTGTCGGGCGACAGGGCATCGGCGCAGAGCGTCGCCGCGACGAGCAGGCTGATGCTCCGCAGCGCCAGCTCGATCCCCGACACCCAGGCGAGTCCACGGAAGGGCGGGTTGGCCTCGAACCAGCTCGCGATCGCCCGCTCGATCGCTGCAAGCGAGGCCGCGTCCCCGGTCAGCGCGGCATGGGCCGCCAGGGGCTGCAGAAACTGGAGCCGATTGAACTCCCAGACGTACTTGACGTCGCCGAGCAGGCGTTCATGCCGGTACGGGATGTCGAAGCAGTAGCGGTCCGCCCCCGGCCAGAGCGCCCCCGTGACGGGGTCGAGCCTCCACGCGGCGGCGGGATATAGGTCCGGGGAGCATCGCGCCGGCCAGTCAACGCCGAGGGCCGAGAACCGCCCGTCGAGGAGGGTCCGGCTGGCCGCCGCGATGGCCTCCCGTGCCCGCGGGCCGCATCCACCGACGGCCCTCTCGCGCAACCCGGCGAGGCGGGGGCAGTCGCCGGCGGGCATGCGATATCGGTCCCACCCTTCCATCCGGCCGCGCGCCGTGCGCCGCTTCATCCCTTCGCGCACGCGATGAGCGACCTCGCGCGGGGGCATGGACCGGAGGCGGTGATAGTACCACAGCAGCGACAATGGCGGACCCCAGCGGCAGTCGGTCCGGCGCGGACCCGCGCCCTGCGGATCCGCGCTCGGGGCTCGTCGTCGGCGATGCCCGGATCAGGCGCGACGGAGGAAGTGCGGCGCGACGCTCGTCAGCGTCCGGCGAAGGTGATCGCGCCTGATCTCGCGCCGGGCCAGCATGCGGCCGCGGTAGGATTCGTTCTGCCGCACCGCGAGTTCCACGGCGCGGGCCAGTTCGCCGGCGTCGAGCGGCGCGAAGATGGCGGCATCTCCGAACACCTCCTCCAACACCTCGGAATGGTTCGTCACCAGCGGAGTCGCCAGGGCCAGCGCCTCCTCGGCGGCCATCTGCATGATGTGCGACCGTGTCGAGAGCGTCACCACGACCATCGCGGCGGCGAGGTGGCCGAGATAGGCTTCCGTGGTCAGGTAGCCGAGCAGGTGCATGTTGGCCGGCTTGTCGCGTGCGAAGCCGGGACCGGCCTTCCGGAAGTCCCCGGTGACGTAGAACTGGATCCCCGGCGCGGCCGCGGCGGCCGCGAGGATCAGGTCGAGCGGCTCGTCCGTCGTGTAGGAGCAGACCACCAGGGCATTGGGCCGGGCGAGGGAGACGGGCAGGGGCTCGCCGATGTCGAGCTGTCCGGCGATCTCGGGGATGACGCAGCTCCGCCCACCCATGCTCCGCACCGAGGCCGCGTCGCGGCGGTTGTGATTGATGTTCACGAGGGCTCGCCTCGTCACGAACCGATAAAGCGAGGCCGACATGGCGTTGCGGTGCGGCGCGAAGGCGTTCGAATGGCAGTCGAGCACCAGCGGGCGCCCGAAGAGGGTGGCGTAGAGCGCGGCCAGGATCGCCAGGGGCAGGGGCTGGTTGAGCGCGAAGACGAAGCGGGGACGGCGGGCGAGCAGCAGCGCGGCGGTGATGAACAGCGAGGCCGCGTAGCGGATCGCCTTGCGCCATGCGGCCTGTCCCTGGAAGGGAGCGACGAACCAGAGCTCCGTCCCGAAGCATCGGCCCGTCATGGTCGAGCGGTAGCAGTATGGCTTCCAGGCGATGAAGGCGCCGCCCTGAGCGGGCCCGCACGATTCGCCGGCCAGCCAGGGCGAGGCCGGCATGATCCGAACTATCATGGACGGTGCCCGACGGGCTGCGAGCGGTGAACGGGGACCGATGCCCCATCCGCGAAGGCGAACGGCCCGGCGAGCGCGCGGGCCGACGCGACCTCGACGGGCGTGCTGGACCGGCTCCCGTGATGGGACAGGCGGGCGGCTGCCGAGAGACGTGCATCCTGCAAGCCAGTTGCTCCGTGTCCGTTTCCGCCCTCGACCGGCTCCGTGACCGGGCGTTTCCGCGGGCATAAATTATTGCTTCTTATAATTAAGGCTGGCGTGGTCCGACAAGCAAGCGGCATCGGCCGACTGTTTCGCATGGTAGCCATGCGTTGGGGGCATCCGACGGGGTCCTCCCCCCTTCACCTCGGGACGCCACGACGCCGGGTTCGCCCGATGCGGGAGGCTCGGGCGGGCCGGTGCTCGCCACCCCGTGTATCCGCCACGGTCGGTCTCAGCGATCCGCGTCGACGGCCGAGCGTGTTTCCGAGGCTCGCTCGTCCACCAGCACGTCGGCCTCCTGCGACGGCGCCCGTCCCGCCATCTCGAGGAACACGGCCAGGCAGGCCAGGAACCCGATCGACAGGATGATCATCTCTGCACCTCACTCAATCCGAGGTCTTGCCGCGGCGACGTTAACGGCGCGTTCGCGACGGAGCGGGCGCGGCCCGACGCGCGCGGTCTGCTCAATGGAACGAGAAATTGCTGGCCGTCAGCGTCTTGGCCATCACGTGGCTGAGCGTGATCGTGTCCTGGGGATCCACGGTGATGAGCGTGTCGTTTCCTTGTTGCTGGATCGACAGGTTGAGGAAATTCATGCCGCCGGGATCGGCGAGCCGGAGGACGTCGTGGCCCGCTCCGGAGCCCGCGACGAAGTTCGATACGCTGTCATGGCCGAAGTGGTCGGTGAACACGAAGGTGTCCGAGCCCGCGCTCCTGAAGCTGTCGCCGCCGCTCCCCCCGGCGAGGGTCAGCCTCGGCGCATAAGCCTGGACCTGCATCGACCCGTCCGCGCCGACGGCGTCGAACTCCGTCAGCGCGCCGGCCGCATCGTAGAGGCGGCGGTCGGAGACGTAGCTCTGGCCCTTGATGCCGTAGTCGTAGACCGTCTGCGAGCCGTCGGCCCCGCGGGTCAGCGCCTTGGTCAGGATGCCGGCCGCGTAGCTGTCGGTCGTGGTCGAACCGTCCTTGTTGATGTAGACGGCGCTGACCAGCTTGCCCGAGCCGTAGGTTTGCCGGGCCGCCGTGTAGCTCTGGCCGGTGACCGCGTAGGTGTCGGCCTCGAGCTTCGTGCCGGCGGCGTCGTAGGTGTCGAGCTCGGTCAGCGTGCCGGCCGCGTCGTAGGTGCGGCGGTCGGACACGTAGCCCTGGCCCTTGATGCCGTAGTCGTAGACCGTCTGCGAGCCGTCGGCCCCGCGGGTC
>CAXTFP010000001.1:0-6100 GCA_964243135.1 uncultured Lichenihabitans sp. | reverse complement strand
AGCGCCTTGATCAGCGCGCCGGCCGCGTAGCTGTTCGTGGTCGTCGATCCGTCCCTGTTGATGTAGACGGCGCCGACCAGCGCGCCCGCGCCGTCGTAGCTTTGCCGGGCCGCGGTATAGCTCTGGCCGGCGACCGCGTAGGTGTCGGCTTCGAGCTTGGTGCCGGCCGCGTTGTAGGTGTCGAACTCCGTCAGCGTGCTGGCCGCGTCGTAGAGGCGGCGGTCGGAAACGTAATTCTGGCCCTTGATGCCGTAGTCGTAGATCGACTGCGAGCCGTCGACCCCACGGGTGAGCGCTCGCGTCAGCACTCCCGCCGCGTAGCCGTTCGTGGTCGTCGAGCCGTTCGTGTTGTTGTAGACCGCGGCGACCAGCGTGCCCGTCGCATCGTAGGTCTGCCGGGCCGATGTGTAGCTCTGGCCGGCGACCGCGTAGGTGTCGGCTTCGAGCCGCGTGCCCTTCGCGTCGTAGGTATCGAGTTCGGTCAGCGTGCCGGCCGCATTGTAGGTGCGGCGGTCCGACACGTAGGCCTGCCCCTTGATGCCGTAGTCGTAGACCGTCTGCGCGCCGTCGGCCGCGATGAAGGCGGTCTTGGTCAGCGTGCCGGCCGCGTAGCTGTTCGTGGTGGTCGAGTGGTCCTTGTTGACGTAGACGGCGGTGACCAGCGCGCCCGATCCGTCGTAGGTTTTCCGGGCTGCCGTGTAGTTCTGGCCCGCGACCGCGTAGGTGTCGGCTTCGAGCCGCGTGCCCTTCGCGTCGTAGGTATCGAGTTCGGTCAGCGTGCCGGCCGCATTGTAGGTGCGGCGGTCCGACACGTAGGCCTGCCCCTTGATGCCGTAGTCGTAGACCGTCTGCGCGCCGTCGGCCGCGATGAAGGCGGTCTTGGTCAGCGTGCCGGCCGCGTAGCTGTTCGTGGTGGTCGAGTGGTCCTTGTTGACGTAGACGGCGGTGACCAGCGCGCCCGATCCGTCGTAGGTTTTCCGGGCTGCCGTGTAGTTCTGGCCCGCGACCGCGTAGGTGTCGGCCTCGATCCTCGTGCCGGCGGCGTTGTAAGTGTCGAGTTCGGTCAGCGTGCCGGCCGCGTCGTAGACCCGGTGGTCCGACACGTAGGCCTGCCCCTTGATGCCGTAGTCGAAGATCGATTGAGAGCCGTCGCGGTTGATCTGGACGGTCTTCGTGACGGTCCCGGACGTATCGAAGCTCGTGGTCTTCGTCAGGCCGGCTCCGTCGGAGGAGACGGTGGACAGCTTCGTGCCCTTTGAATCGTAAGTCGAATATTGCCGGCTGGAGTCGGGGGTGGCTGGCGGCGTGGTGGGAGTGCCCGTCGCGATCGACAGGTCGTCGTAGGACACGGTGAGGTTCTGGTCGGCGGTCTGCGCGTAGATGCCCTCCTTCCAATACAGGCTCTCCGAACGGCTCCACCCGAGCGGCCCGTCGTATTGAGCGATGGTCCGGCCGTCGCGGGACACGACGACGTGACCGCCGCCGTTCGTCCCGAACGTGACCTGGATGTCCATCGCGTAGGCCGAACCGCGCGTGATGGGCGACGTGTCCGTGAAGATAGTCTGCGTCGTCTGCACGCCCGTGCTGCCGACATATCCCACCGTGACGCTCATCCTGTCGTCGACGAGCCCGATGGCCAGGGGAGGCGCGATCCCGGTCGTGTTCTCGTCCTGGTGGAACTGCCCGATGATGGCGTTCGACCCCGCACCCGGCGCGACGGTGAAACTGTAGGCCACGTCGATGGGGGTGCCGTCCGCGACGGACCTGCCGAGAACGGCGACCTCGGTGCGGTTCTTGGTCGTGGGATCGGCGCTCCACTGGTCGCCCGGCGTGACCTGGAACTGCAGGGCTCCGCCACCGGTCTCCGTCAGCGCCCAGGGACTCCCCGAGTTCTGCGCTTTCAGGGTCTGCCCATCGTGGGAGAAGACGGTCCCGGACTGGATGGATGTCGTGGTCATGAGACTCAGCCTCGATCGGAGCCGTTGCGTGCGGCGGGACGACCGCCCGCAGGAAAGGTGGCGGGAGGACCTTGCATGGCGATCACGTGATCGACTTAAATTTGAAAGATCTATAATTTCCTTGGTATGAGTGCGGCGATCCGGCGTCCCCCGGCGCTCCTCGAACGGCCTCCCCGGCAGGTTCGGCCTGGGGAGGGGTGGCGTCCCGCGGCGCGCATCCGGCGACCGCACAGCGATGGATGGAGCGAAGGACCATGTCGATCCTGAGAGCCCCGAGGCCCTTGAAGCCCTACGCGCGATCGGTCCGTTTCGCCGCCAAGTCGCTCGTCCGGCTCTTCGGCAACCATCATCCACGCCAGTGTACGGTCTGCGGCCACAGCGGAAGGTTCTTCGCCTATGGTTTCCCGCTCGTGGCGGACGTGCTGTGTCCGAAGTGCCTGTCGCTCGAGCGACACCGCGCGCTCGCCCTCTACGAGCGCCGAAACCCGGTCTTCGCCGATCGGGACATCCTTCACTTCGCCCCGGAGGTCGGCATGACCAGGCTCGTCCGGGGCCGCGGCCCGCGCAGCTACACGTCATGCGACCTGTTCGCCAAGAACGTCGATCTGCGCATCGACATCGAAAACATCGACCTGCCCGACGGGTCGTTCGATCTCCTGCTCTGCCTTCACGTGCTCGAACATGTGAACGACCGCAGGGCGATGGGAGAACTGCACCGCATCCTGCGTCCGGGCGGGCTGGCGATCGTCATGGTGCCGATCGAGGAGGGCTGGCCGTCCACCTACGAGAACCCCGCGGTCACGTCCCGGGCCGACAGCCTGCTCCACTTCGGCCAGGAAGATCACGTGCGCTACTACGGGCATGATTTCGCCGCGAGGCTGGAGCGCGTGGGGTTCGCGGTGTCGACCTGGACCTGCGTCGAACCGGACGTACTCCACTACGGCCTGAAGCGCGGCGAAAAGATCTTCCTCTGTCAGCGGCGGCAGTGACGATGCGAGGGGCGCGGGGCGGCGGCGTGGCGGGCCGGCCGTGACGATGCCCTTGGTGTCCGTCATCCTGCCCCATCTCGACGACCTGAGCGGCCTGCACCGCGTGCTCACCTTGCTGGCCCACCAGACCTACCCGAAGGACGGCACCGAGATCATCGTGGCGGACAACGGGACGGCCATGGGGATCGCGGCCGTGCGCGACGTGGCCGGTCGCCTGGCGCGCGTGGTCCCCGTGCCGCAGAAGGGGGCCGGACCCGCCCGCAACGCGGGCGTGCGCGAAGCGCGCGGCAGCGTCTTCGCCTTCATCGACAGCGACTGCCGCCCCGACCCGCGCTGGCTCGAGAAGGGGGTCGAGGCGCTCTCGGCATGCGATGTGGCCGGCGGGCGCGTTCGGGTCGTGGTCGAGGACGAGGCCCGCATGACGTCGACGGAAGCCTTCGAGCGGGTCTTCGCCTTCCGCAACAAGCGCTACGTGGAGGGGGTCGGCTTCACCGTCACGGCGTCGATGTTCGTCCGCCGCGACGTCTTCGAATCCGTGGGGGGCTTCGCGAGCGCCGTGTCCGAAGACGTCGAGTGGTGCCAGCGCGCCCGGCGGAAAGGCTTCCATATCGGCTTCGCCGAGCAGTCCGTGGTCGAACATCCCGCGCGCAGGACGATGGCCGACCTGAAGCGCAAATGGCGCAGGACCACGACCGAGTCCTACCGCCTGGCGGCCCGGAGCCGTGCCCCCCTGCTGATCTGGCTGCTGAGGAGCTGGGCGGTCCTGTTCTCCATCGTGCCTCACCTGTTCTACCTGGCCGGGACCCGCCGGCTCGCCTCGAACCGCGACCGCGTCCGCGCCGGCTCGGCCCTGGTCCGGATCCGGACCTACCGGTTTTACCTCGCCCACCTGCTGATCCTGCGGGGAGCGACGAGATGAGCGGGGCGAGCCGGCGCGTCGTCGTCGGGGTCGTCGGCTACCGGTGCGAGGCGATCATCGCGCGCCTCGTGGCGCGGTCCGCGGCGTGGACGCACCGGGACTTCGCGATCCACATCTGCGAGAACGGCGGGCCGGAAGCCTACGAGCGGCTCACGTCGGCGCTCGACGGGCTCGGGCTCGCGCGGCAGGACGGTGCGCCTGGACCGGCTTCGCCGAGGATCGTCGACGGGCGGACCTACAGGACCCGGACGGGCCAGGACGTCGTCGTGTCCCAGGCGTCCGGGAACCTGGGCTACTCGGGCGGCGTGAACACCGTGCTCGACGCCGTCGCGGATGACCCGGGCTGGTCGGCCTTCTGGCTGCTCAATCCCGACACGGAGCCGGACCCCGGCGCGCTCGCGGCCCTGCTGTCCCATCTCGACCGGGGCGGGCACGGCGCGGTCGGAGCGCGGCTGGTCTACGCCGGCACCGGCACGATGCAGCAGTATGGCGGCCGATGGCGCTGGTGGCTCGGGCGGGGCTACAACCTGGGCCTCGGCGAACCCGCCGACCGGCGCCCGGACGTGCCGGCCATCGAGGCTCGGCTCGATTACGCGTCGGGGGCCTGCATGCTGGTGTCGCGCGCCTTCGTGCGGTCGGTCGGCACGATGGACGAGCGCTACTTCCTGTATTCCGAGGAGGTGGATTGGTGCCTGCGCCGAGGTGTCCATTCCCTCGGCTACGCCCACGAGGCGGTCGTCCACCACGATCAGGGCGCGACGATCGGCTCCCATGCCTCGCTCCGCGAACGCTCCCCGATCTCGGTCTACCTGCTCGAGCGCAGCGGCCTCCTGCTGACGCGGAAGTTCCGTCCGATGATCCTGCCGCTCGTCGCGCTCACGGCGGGCCTGTTCACGCTGAAATACTTGAAGGCCGGCGGACCGTCCCTGTTCGCCGTCGCGCTCGCGGGATGGGCGGCCGGGCTCCGCGGCGAGCGGGGCTTCCCCGAGCGGTTTCGCCGATAGCCGGACCGGCCGGGTTCGCCATCCGGCCCTCACACGACCGCATCCGCCCGCACGCCTTTCCGAGAGGAAGGATTGACCTTTCGATGCGGTGCAATATTATTTAAAAGTTCTTTAAATTGGATCGCAACCCATGGTCGATTCGAGTTCAACGATCCGGGCCGGGGCTGTGGGAAAGCCTTGGCAGCAGGGTGACGAACACGGGCTTTTGACCTTCGTTCAACGCTCCCAGCGGACGTCGCGATCGCTGCCCTTCTCCTACCGCCGGATGGGCGCGCTGCTGGCCGGCGTCGACGCAGGCCTCATCGTCGGCCTGAGCTGGGGCACCGATCGGCTCTGCGGCTGGGCTGCCTCGGACGCGTCGCGCGATCCTGGCCTGCCGGTCAGCATGGGTGTGGGTCTCGCCCTGCTGTTCGTGCTCGGCATGAAGGCCCAGCAGCTCTACATCCCCGCCAGCATCCTGAACGGCGGCTCGCAGATCAGGGCCGCGGTCGCCACGTGGTTCTCGGCCTTGGCTTGCCTGCTGGTTCTGGCGGTGCTGTCCCACGCGACGGGCGACCTTTCCCCGCTTCCGACGGCCGTCCTCTTTCTGAGCGGCGCCTGCGTCATCCCCATGAGCCGGACGTTGGCCAAGCGGGCGATGGGCAAGCTCGTCGCCGAGAACAGGCTGGCGGGTCGACGCCGGATCCTGCTGATCGGCGACGCTTCCGTGCTCGCGGTCGCGTCCATCAGGACGAACCTGCACCGGCACGGCTACAACGTGCTGGGCGAGGCCGCCCTCCCCCTGCACAGAGCGGGGGGACAGGCCCTCGACGCGCAGTTCATCGCCCGGATCAGGCATTTCGTCCGCGAATACCGCATCCACGAGCTGTTTCTCGCCATCGATCCCGGGCAGCAGGACCGCTTGGCGGACGCCGTCGCGGCCTTGCGGGTGTTTCCCCTGCCGGTCCACATGATCTGCGGGCCCCTGCTCAACGCGCTCGTGTCCCGCCCCATCACCGACCTCGGGCCCCACCGCGCGATCGAGCTGCAACGCGGGCCCCTGACCCTGGGCCAGCGCCTCGCCAAGCGCAGCCTCGATCTCGTCCTGGCCTCGGTGGGCCTGTTCTACATGGACCTGCGTAACTACGTGGGCTACGGCACGACGACCGGCGTCTTCATCGACAGCCGCGCCTCGCAGCAGGCCGGCCGCGGCGTGTTCGCCACCTACGCGATCACCGCGCCGATCAATGT